>NZ_LZMO01000220.1:0-8014 GCF_001665715.1 Gordonia sp. 852002-10350_SCH5691597 | reverse complement strand
ATCTCACCGAGCGTCGATCTGCTTGCGGGATGGCTTCTTTCGACTCTCGGCGTACCCACGCAGCGGAAGATCGGCAGCTTCGAGGTGCGGTTGCACCGCGACGAGGGCACCACGGTCATGTCCGTCGACCAGAACGGCAACGCAGTACTCAGCGCCCCGGGCAAACCCGACGGCCGTGTGGCGATGATGCACCGTGACCTGCCGATCTGCCTGGCAGAGGAGTTGCGCCGACTCGACACCGACGACATGTACGAACTCGCCCTGCGCGGCGCAGTGGAACTACAGGCACAGGGAGCGCCGGTATGACGACAGAGACCCTCGTGTTCGACGACCGCGACATGCTGACCACCACGGCGGCAACGCGATTCGTCGACATCGTGTCGCGTGCGCAGGCCGAGCGCGGCATCGCGTCGGTGGTGCTGACCGGAGGGAGCAATGGAATCGGCATCCTGCGGGCCCTCGCGCCGGGAGGTCAGGTCGACACGAGCCCACTGGACTGGTCGCGCATCGACTTCTATTGGGGCGACGAACGATTCGTCGCGAGCGACGATCCCGAGCGCAACGTCGGGCAGGCCACCGACGCGCTCCTCGCGCATGTGCCCGTCGATCCGGCCCGTGTGCATCCCGTTGCGGCGTCGGACGGACCGTTCGGCAACGACATCGACGCTGCCGCACTGGATTACGCGGCCGTCCTCGCGGCAAACGCGGACAACGGCGTCTCCCCCGCTTTCGATCTCCACCTACTAGGGATGGGCGGCGAAGGTCACATCAACTCGCTCTTCCCACACACCGACGCGACCGCGGAGAACGTGCGGACAGTGGTTCCGGTGGAGAACTCGCCGAAGCCACCCCCGCGTCGGATCACGTTGACCTTCCCGGCGCTGAATCGATCGTCGGCGGTGTGGTTCCTGGTGTCCGGCGCCGACAAGGCCGACGCCGTGGCCGCCGCACATTCGGGGGCGTCACGCGACGACTGGCCGTGTGCGGGTGCGCACGGAACTTCGGAGACGGTGTGGTTTCTCGACGACGCGGCGGCGGGCAAACTCTCCGTCTAGCGTGCAGGTCTTCTCGTCCGGTCAGGTCAGGTGTCCGCGAGGATCGGCTTCATCGCAGAAGAACGCCTCCCATAATCCGAGCACCGGAGTACCGTGCGCGGTGATCACGCGGGCCGGTCGAGGTGCGCCCGGATGCTCGTCAGCAGCCACTGCGCGTAGTCCTCGGCACTCCAGCCGTTACGGATCACGAAGTAGTGGAACGATTCCGGGTCGGTCAGATGTGTCAGGATCACGGCGAATCGTGCTCGCTCCCCCTCCGACACAAGGCCGCGCGCCACGAACACGTGACTGCCGACGTCGATCTCGGCAGCCCTGGCCGCCTCGGAACGGCGCAGTGCCGCCCTGATCGCCGGATCGGCATCACCCGCGAGGAGCGCGGTGTGCCATAGCCGCGCGATGCGCGAGTGCCCGTCGGCCAGGAATCGGGTGTAGCGACCGAGCGCGACGTCGTTGTCCGGCTCGGCGAAGATGTCGCGCACTTCGGCCTGTTCGGCGAACAACTCGCCCTCCGCGCCCATGAACTCGCTCTCGAGGACCGCCGCCATCAGCTCCGCCTTCACGCCTGTGGCATGGACCGTGTGGAGCGACACCCCGGCACGACTTGCGATCTCCTTGATCGACGTGGCCGTGTATCCCTGTTCGCCGAAGAGATCGCGCGCCGCAGCGAGTACGTGTGCGCGCGTTGCGGCCGCTCGCCCACTGCGCAGCTGCGACTCGTATTTGCGTGCCACCTGTTGCACCTCGGTTCTCGTGCGGTTACATTGCTCATATTAACCAGAATTCGAATCTGGTGAAATTTTGAGCAGCCTCCGGAGGCCGACGATGAGTCACTATCTTCTCGCGAGCACTCCCCTCGTCGGCCATGTGGCACCGCTCGTCGCGGTTGCTCGTGACCTGACTGCACGCGGCCACGAGGTGACGATGCTGACCGGATCACGGTTCGCCCCCTCGATCCGCGTTGCCGGCGCCCAACCTCTTCCGCTTGCCGGCGTCGCCGATTTCGACGAGCGCGAACTCGACACCTATCTGCCCGACGCCGACCGATATCACGGCATCGGTCTGTCCCGGTATCAACTGACCCAGACCTTCGTCCGTCCGATGCCCGAGCAGTGGCGTGGTCTTCGGGCGGCTCTCGACGCCACCCCGGTCGACGCGATTCTGGTGGACAACTTCTTCCTCGGCGCGCTGCCACTCCTCGTCGGACAGCGCAGGCAGCGTCCGCCCGTACTGGCGGTCGGAGTCGGCCCGTTGGCGCAGTTCAGTCGCAACACCGCACCCCCCAACTCCGGATTCGCCCCGTCGTGGTCGCACGCGGGGATGCTCCGCAACCGGGCGATGAACTCCTTCGCGCGGAGAGTCCTCTTCCGATCGCTGCAGCGATACGCGATCGGACTGTACAGCGAGATGACCGAATCTCCTGTGCCGCCCGGGTTCCCGTTCGTTCTCGACGTCGCGGCATCGTTCGATTCCTACCTGCATCTCGGACCACGCGAGTTCGAATACCCCCTGGACGACCTGTTGCCGACCGTGCGCTTCGTCGGGCCGATCGACACGAGCAGCTCGATTCCCGCCCCGGAGATGCCGAGCTGGTGGAACGACGTCGACAAGAGTCGACCGATCATCCACGTCACACAGGGAACCCTCGCCAACTCCGACTTCGACACGCTCGTACGCCCAGCGGCCATGGCCCTGGCCGACATGAACGTGACGGTCGTGGCCAGCACGGGTGGGCGCCCTGTCGAAACGCTCGGGCAACTACCGGACAACTGCCGCGCCGCCGAGTTCCTCCCCTACGACCAGCTGCTACCCGCGACGTCGACAATCATCTCCAACGGCGGATATGGCACGGTCATGCTGGCGCACGCACATGGTGTACCAGCTGTGATCGCCCCCGGCGCCGAAGACAAACCCGAGGTTGCGGCGCGTGTTGCGTTCCACGGCACGGGGATCGACCTTCGCACCGGCACTCCGACGCACTCACAGATACGCGACGCAGTGGCCCGCGTACTCGACGACAGCAGCTACCGGCAGGCCGCTGCCACGCTCTCCTCCGCACTGTCGCAGTACGCCCCACTCGAGTCGATCGCACACGCGCTCGAGCACCCGTCGAGGCATGACCACCCCGTCGGAGGACGGTCGCGCCTGTGCACGAGCCGGGCCGGGCTACGCGCCGCCAGGCGCTAGCCGCTGTTGCGCAGCGCCGTCGCCAGACCGTTCATCGTGAGCTGGATGCCACGTCGGACCCGCGGGCTGTCGTCGCCTGCACGGAACCGCCGCAGCAGTTCCAACTGGAGCAGATTCAACGGCTCGAGATACGGGAATCGGTTGTACACCGAACGCTTCAGTGCGGCGTTGTCGGCGAGAAGATCATCGGTACCGGTGATCTTCGCGTACATCGCGAGGGTGCGCTCGTGCTCGTCGACGATCATCCCGAATACCTTGTCGCGCAACGCTTCATCCGGCACGAGCTGCGCGTAGCGGTGCGCGAGACCCATATCCGATTTGGCGAGCACCTGCGCCATGTTCGACATCACCGTGCGGAAGAACGGCCACTTCTCGTAGTAGCGGTGCAGGGTCTCGAGGCGCTGCGGGTCGTCGCCGACCCACTGCTCGAAGGCCGAGCCGGTCCCGTACCAACCCGGCAGCATCACGCGTGACTGCGTCCACGACAGCACCCACGGAATGGCGCGCAGGTCGGAGATCTTCTCGGTCTGCTTGCGCGACGCGGGGCGACTGCCGATGTTGAGTGCCCCGATCTCAGACAGCGGGGTCGACGTGGTGAAGTACTCGACGAACCCGGGCGTCTCGTGCACGAGCTTCGAATACGCGGCGCGAGCGAGCGCCGCCACCTCGTCCATGTTCTGGTACGCCTGCTCCGATTCGTCACCGAGACCCTCGACGTCGAGCAACGACGACTCGATGGTCGCCGCCAGAAGCGTCTCCAGATTGCGTTCGGCAACAACGGGTTCGGCGTACTTGGCGGCGATGATCTCGCCCTGCTCGGTGATGCGCAGCGAACCCTGGACCGCGCCCGGCGGTTGCGCAAGGATGGCGTCGTAGCTCGGACCGCCACCACGACCGACCGTCCCGCCTCGTCCGTGGAACAGACGAAGACGGATACCCGCCTTCTTGGCCGCCTCGACCAGGTCGAGCTCGCCGCGGTACAGCGCCCAGTTGGCAGCCATGTAGCCGCCGTCCTTGTTCGAATCCGAGTACCCGAGCATGACCTCCTGCATCCCCGCCTGCGAATCGACGAGGTCGCGGTAGAACGGCAGATCGAGCGCGGCGAGCAGGGTTTCCGCACCCTGCTGGAGGTCTTCGATGGTCTCGAACAGCGGGACGATCCGCACCGTCGAGACCAGCTTGCCGTCGTCGTCGATATCGATCAGGCCTGCCTCTTTGAGCAGGATCATCGGCTCCAACATGTCGCTGACCGACGTACACATGGAGATGACGTAATTCGGTATGGACTGCGGGCCGAATGCCGCGACGGCGGCTGCAGCAGCGCGAACGATATCGAGTTCCTTGCGTGCGAGCTCCGAGAGGTCCGAATCGGGCCTGGTGAGCGGACGGCGGGCCTGCAGCTCCGCCGACAGCACCGCAACGCGATCCTCCTCGGACAACGACAAGTAGTCGGGTGTGGCGCCCGCCCACGCCAGCAGCTCGGCGATGACCTCTTCGTGCATATCGGAGTTCTGCCGCATGTCCAGACCCGACAGATTGAATCCGAACGTCCGGACGCCCTCACGCAGGCGAAGCAGCCGATCGTCGGCGATGGCCTCATCACGATTCTCGCGGAGCGCTTCGTCGACGACGTCGAGATCGGCGAGGAGTTCGGCCGAATCGGCATACGGCGGCTTGCCGTCGATGAGGTCGAGATCCTCCTTCTGCAGCACGTCCGGGCCGAACAACGCCTCAGCTGTCGCGACCAGTCGAGCACGAATGTGCTTGAGCGCCAACCTGAATGGCTCGTCGGTTGCCGGGTCGTCGGCATCGACGCCCGCGAGTTCGACGAGCCGTCCGCTGGTCTCGATCAACCGCGCCGACATGCTCAGCTCCTGACGCAGCAGCCGCAGTTCGGACAGGTGGTGTCCGATCGCGGTGCGCGCCGCAAGAGACGTCGCCAAGCTGACGACCTCGCCGGTGACGTAGGGATTGCCGTCGCGGTCGCCACCGATCCACGAACCCATCCGCAGGATCGGCTCGTCGGAGAGACCGGCATCGGGATACGCCGCCTGCAGCGTCGACCGCACCGACGTATTGATCTTCGGTACGACGTCGAAGAACGAGGCGTCGTAGTAACGCAGACCCGACCGGATCTCGTCCTGGATGGTGAGCCGTTCGAGGCGGATGAGCGCCGTCTGCCACAGGGTGAGGATCTGACGCTCGATCGCCTCGATGACCTCGGTGTCCTCGTCGGCGGTGAGGTCGGTGCGACCGCGGAAGCGCATGAGCTCGGTGATGCGGTTCTGCGCGTCGAAGACCGTGCGGCGTCGGGTCTCGGTCGGATGGGCGGTGATCACCGGGACGACCGTCGCGTCGGCGAGCGCCGCTCCCACCTGGGCGTCGGACAGGTCGGCGGCCGCGAGCTTCGCGTAGGTGGCGGCGAGGCTGCTGTCCTGCGGAGGATCGCCCGCGCGCACGTGAATGGCACGACGACGCTCGCGGTGGATGTCCTCGGCGAGATTCGCCAACAGCGCGAAGTTGCCGAATGCACGGATGACCGGCATCGCGGTGTCGATGTCGAGATCGGTGAACATGTCGGCGAGCTCGTCGCGGTCGATCTCCGCACGTCGGATTCGGAAAGCAGCGACGCGCGCAGCTTCGACCAGATCGAAGACCTCGTCACCCGCGTGCTCTCTGATCGCATCGCCGAGTAGGCCGCCGAGCAACCGGATGTCCTCACGCAACGGTTCGGTGAGGGCTCGCCCCTCGTCGTCAACGGAGATCAGATCATCGATGGACGTCGATGGACGCCAGGCCGGGGCACCGTGGGACGGATCGGTTGAGGTCATGTCCTCAAGTATTCAGGTATTCAGCGAACGGGGCATCTCGACGCGAACCGAACACGACAGACCAGACACAGCACAAGAAGGGGCCGACAGCACAACTTGGGCAGACACAGCACGGGGGCCGCGCACAGTGCGCGGCCCCCGTGCTGAAAGTGTCAGAAGTACGTGATCTTGGTCAGGAGTACTTGATGTCGAGTTCGACGCCGATGATGAGGATGAACCACACCAGGCCGACGAAGACCGTCAACCGGTCGAGATTGCGCTCGACAACGCTCGAACCCGACAGACTCGACTGCACGCCGCCGCCGAACAGCGAGGACAGGCCACCGCCCTTGCCGCGATGCAGCAGCACGAGGACGACCAGCAGAACACTGGTCACGATCAGACCGATTTCGAGCGCGAGCTTCATCCGGTGAGCATTCCTGTTTCGTCGTGTACGGCAGAGGGCAGGTTGGCCTCGTTGCACACATGAGCGCGCATGACGAAACCAACCTGCCACATTCTACGCGTCGGGAGCTATGACCCCGCGAGCGACCCACGGCGTGTGGGCACCACCCCTCAGGGCAGTGGACCACCTGCCGCGATGGCCGAGAGCGTTGCGAAATCGTCGGCCTTCAGCGATGCACCGCCGACAAGTGCGCCGTCGACGTCGGGCTGTGCCCCGAGGTCGCCGACATTCTTGGCGTTGACGGAGCCGCCGTAGAGCACACGGACCGTCGCCGCGGTGGCCTCGTCGGCCAGTTCCGCAAGCGCACCGCGAACCGCGCCACACACCTCTTGGGCGTCCTGCGCACTGGCAACACGGCCGGTGCCGATCGCCCAGACCGGTTCGTAGGCGACGACGACCTTGCCGATCTCCTCGGCCGAGAGACCTGCCAACGACGCCTTGAGCTGTTCGACGTTGTGCGAGACCTGGTTTCCGGCCTCACGGACGTCGAGGTGCTCGCCGATGCACACGATGGGGGTCAGCCCGTGACGCAGCGCCGCCTTGGTCTTGGCCAACACCACCTCGTCGGTCTCACCGTGCAGGGTCCGACGCTCGGAGTGCCCGACGATGACGAAGGTGCAGCCGAGCTTCGCGAGGAACGCTCCGCTGATCTCGCCGGTGTAGGCACCCGAATCGTGCTCAGACAGATCCTGCGCACCGTAGGTGAGCAGCAACTTGTCGCCGTCGACGACGGTCTGCACGCTGCGGATGTCGGTGAACGGTGGGATCACCGTCACGTCGACCTTCTCGAAGTACTTCGCCGGCAGCGCGAACGCGATCTTCTGCACCAGGGCGATCGCCTCGAGATGGTTGAGATTCATCTTCCAGTTGCCCGCGATGAGCGGTTTACGAGCAGCCATCAGTCCTCCAGCACCTTCAGACCCGGAAGCTCCTTGCCTTCGAGGAACTCCAACGACGCGCCGCCACCCGTCGAGATGTGCGAGAAGCCCTCTTCCGGCAGCCCGAGCGTGCGCACGGCAGCAGCCGAGTCGCCACCGCCGACGACGCTGAACGCGCCGTTGTTGGTCGCGGTGATGATCGCCTCGGCCACACCCTTGGTGCCCGCGGCGAACTTCGGGAACTCGAACACGCCCATCGGGCCGTTCCAGAAGATGGTCTTGGCCCCGGTCAGCACCGCGGCGAAGCGGTTGACCGACTCAGGCCCGATGTCGAGGCCCATCCACTCGTCGGGGATGTCCTCGACCGAGACGGTGTCGGACTCGGCATCGGCGGCGAACTTGTCGCCGACGACGACGTCGACCGGAAGGTGGATGACGTCGGCGAACCGGTCGAGCAGGTCTTTGCAGACGTCGATCTGATCTTCCTGCAGCAGCGACTTACCGACCGAATGTCCTTGCGCGGCAAGGAAAGTGAACGCCATACCGCCGCCGATGACCAGGGTGTCGACCTTGGGGGCCAGCGATTCGATCACGCCGAGCTTGTCCGACACCTTCGAGCCA
>NZ_LZMO01000219.1:0-3286 GCF_001665715.1 Gordonia sp. 852002-10350_SCH5691597 | reverse complement strand
GTCACAGCCCACGGCCACGCCCACAGCCGCCCGATCGACGGGCTGCGCCGCCACAGCACCCGGTAGGCCGCGCACACCGCCGCTACCCCCGCTCCGGCCAAGAAGGTCGTGCGCCGTGTCGTCAAGAAGGAGGGCTCCGATGCCTGAGCACACAGGGTATTTCGACGAGGATGGCAACGAGCTGACCCCCGAGGAGGTGGCCGCCCTGGGCGACGACGTCGAGATCGTCGACGAGGCCCAGTCGACGTCCGCGACTGTGCCCACGCCGGTGGCCCAGGCGTCAGCATCTCCCACGACCCCTCCAGCAGCACCCCACCCAAAGGCGTCCAAGGCGCTGCTCGCCGTCGCCGCGGTCGCGGTGCTGGCCGTCGGCGGTGGCGCTGTGTACGCGCTGCACGCGATCGGATCGCAGAACACCGCAACGCAGATCAAGGAGAATGCCGCCAAGAAAGCCGATCAGCTCAAAACCACGGCCGAGGACAAGGTCGAGACCGCGACGCATCCCGCGATCGACGTCTGCTCCGACCTGAGCCGGGCGCGGACCGACAAGGCGCTGTCGGTTCCCGGCGAGTCGATGCAGCTGCGGATCTTGCGCAGCGCGCCGCTGCCCCAGCAGATGACCTCGACGCTCAAGTCGTCAGATGAGGCGAAGCTGGAAATCCTGCAGCTGAGCCCGGCCAGCTGGGCCGTCTATCTCCCCCAGCGGCAGCAACAGGCCGACGACATCGCCACGACCACGGCTAAGCAGACGTGGCTGAAAGTGCCTGTGAGTACGGCGGATAACAGCCTCGCGGTCGGCGCAGCGGTGACCTGGCCCGGTGGCGACAACGACGCTGCCGGGGCCTGCGCGGCAGGTGCTCCGGGCGCCTACCGCGTCACCGGCGACGTGCCGGCGGGGGCCGCTGGCCTGCGCAAGGGGCAGGCGGAGGTCAGCGCGATCAAGGGCGATGCGACCTCGACCACCGCCACCAACACCGCGACAACCGCTGCGCAGCAGGGAGACTCGACCAACCGCGTCCTGGCGGTGATGGGCGGCTCAGTGGTAGAGGCGCAGCTCGAGTACATGCCGACCGAGACAACCCCCGATAAGTAGATAAGTAAGGAGCACAACGAATCATGTCCACGAAATCGCGAGTCATCGCCAGCACCATCGCTGCTTCGGCAGCGGTGGCCCTGGCCACCGTCGGCGTCGGACAGGCATCGGCCTCGATCCCCGACGGCCAGTACACATTTACGTCGTCGGCCGGCGCCCACGCACCGGCGACCGTGCGTGCGGGCCACCTGCACTACCTCGGCCAAGACCTGCCGATGCACATGACGCGAGCCGGCGCGACCGTTGAGGTGGCCGGTGATGCGATCGAATACCGACTCACCCAGCGGGGCCGTGGATACGCCGGCACGTCCACCATCCTCGGGATTCCGACGGGGGTGGTGATCAGTCTGACGCCACGCTAGGGCGAACGAAACAGCCAGCCAGACAGAGCAATCCGAGACACATCAATCATCAAAGGAGTCAGAGAATGAGCACCACCAAGATCAAGACCGCAGCCACCGTCGCACTCGCCGGAGCCGCTGCCATCGCGGGCCTCGGCGCACTGGGCACGGGTCAGGCCTCCGCGTCGCCGGTCCCTCACGACGGCGCGTACACGCTCCGCGTAGTCAACCCGATCGCGCCGATGTTGCCAGCGATCGGCTCGGTGCCGGCGAGCATCCATGGCGGTGTGCTCACCATCGCGGGGCAGAGCGGCACCCTGCACGCGAGCGCACCAGGCTCCAACGATTTCGGGCCTACCGCGACCATCGCGGGCGTGCCGGTCTCGCTGCTCGGTGATGGTGGAGCGGACGGCTACGGGGTCGTCGCCAACGGCAGCTCGTGGGGCCAGCTCGTGCCCCGCTGAGGCTGTTGAACCGAGAACCCCCGCACCGGATCTCGGTGCGGGGGTTCTTGCGCCTCTGTGATCAGCTCTCACCATACGGGGAGTGGGACGGAGTGCGACGGTGACGTGGCGGCGGTAGTTCGACCGAACGACTCCGCCTCAGAGCAGTTGTCGCACCTTCGCGATCGTCGAGGCCGGGTCCGGCGCCTGCGAGTAGACCGTGACCTCGTGGTAGTTCGGGTCGGTGATGCTCAGCGTCGGCAGCGGAGTCTCGCGCAGTCGGACCACGGTGTAGCCAGCGGCGAGCAGGTCATGCTGTCTCCCTGTCGAGATACCGGTATACCGTCTGACGGCTGACCCCGTACTCGTTGGCCAGCGCGGTAATGCCCTCCCCGGCGCCACCGGCGTGCCGACGGGCGATCTCGTCGGCCTGCTCGGGCGTCAGAGCGGCCTTGCGACCCTTATACTTCCCGGCGGCCTTGGCCTTGGCGATGCCCTCGGCCTGGCGCTCGCGGATGGTGGCCAGCTCGAACTCGGCGACGGCACCGAGCATCTGCAGCAGCAGCTTGGTCATCGGGTTGTCGTCGCCGGTGAACACGAGCCCCTGTGTGGTGACCTCGACGCGCACACCCTTGGCGTTGAGCTCGGCGATGATGGCCTGCAGGTCGGTGACGTTGCGGGCCAGGCGGTCGAGTGAGTGGACGAACACGGTGTCACCGGCGCGGGCGTAGGCGATCATCTCGTCGAGCCTGGGCCGGTCCCGGGTGCGGCCGCTGGCCTTGTCGACGAAGGTCTTGTCCACGTCGACGCCGTCGAGCTGGCGTACCTCGTTCTGCTCGGCGGTGCTGACACGCACGTAGCCGACACGCTGACCGGTCATGAGGGAAGGACCTACCACGCCGCCGAGATGCGATCCACCTCGGCATAGACGGCCGGGGAAACGTCACTGAAGCCCTCAGCACGTGACTCCGCCTCGTCCGCGATGCCCACGTGGAACATCTCCACGTCGACAGGGTCGACAGGCTCAACGAGCAGCTCGCGCACGAGACACTTTGCGGCGGTGGTGGCTTCGCGCTTGCGTCGCGCCAGGTCGGTCTTGGATAGGGGGTTACCGAGATAATCGGTCGCGTCGAGGTCAACCATGGCCGCCGCGGCTACACGCGAACCCTCCCCCCGCGTGTAGACGTACCCGACCTCGTGCGGGATGTTGGACAACACCGCGCCCAAGAGCTCCCCGGAGAACTCCGCACGAGCGCGACGCTCTACGTCGGCGCGATAGAAGGCGATCTCCTGGGCAAGCGTTGCCAGCGACTCGGGCGCGGGGTCGAGTACAGCCGCGGCGGCCATGGTGTAGGCCAGCTCGTTGGCCAGCTCGTTGGCCTCGATGTGGGTCAGGGTCATGGGATCTC
>NZ_LZMO01000218.1:0-51252 GCF_001665715.1 Gordonia sp. 852002-10350_SCH5691597 | reverse complement strand
CCGCCAGCGACCTGCTCAGAGCACTCGCATCGCCCATGCGGATCGCCATCGTGCTCGCGCTGCAGGAAGACGCCCGCTGCGTGCACGAGCTGGTCGGCTCGCTCGGCGTGAGCCAGCCCCTGGTCAGCCAACACCTGCGCGTACTGAAGGACGCGGGCGTCGTGCGCGGTGAACGCAACGGCCGCGAGATCATGTACTCGCTGATCGACGACCACCTCGCACACATCGTCACCGACGCCCTCACACACGCGACCGAGCCTCGACCGACGCCGCAGCCGAGTGGCCCCGATGCGGCCAGCACCAACACGCAAGCCGCGAACACCACGGCGCCATCGACTACCCACAGCGACGAAGCGACCCTATGAGCAGCACCGACACCACAGCGACGACCGACACCGCAGCACCCAACGACGCCGCCGGCCGCGAGCGTCCCGTCACCGGCATCCGTTCCACCCGGCAGCGCGCGGCAATCGCCGACGCACTGTCGGAAGGCGACGACTTCCGCTCAGCTCAGGAGCTTCACGAGCAACTCAAGGCGCGTGGCGAATCGATCGGACTGACCACCGTCTATCGCAATCTGCAGGCACTGAGCCAAGCGGGTCAGATCGATGCTCTCTGGGACGGTTCGGGCGAGATGCGCTACCGGCACTGCTCGTCGGTGCATCACCACCACCTGGTGTGCCGCGTCTGTGGCACGACCGTCGAGGTGCAGGCGGAGCCTGTGGAGCGCTGGGCCTCGAAGATCGCGGCAGAACACGGATTCAGCGACATCCACCACACCGTTGAGGTGTTCGGAGTGTGCGCCGACTGCCGCGCCGCGCGCTGACACTCCGAGGAGTTCAGCTCGCGTCGACGAGCTTGCGGGCGATGTCGTCGCCGCCGGAGAGCACGATGTGCAGCACCGTCAGCAGTGGGATGTCGGTGAGGCCGTCGACCGGAAACGTGTAGTACTGCAACACATCTGTGGTGACGCCGGTCAGATCGGAGCGTCGTAGGTGACCGAAGCTCAGCGTCGCGTCCAGTTCTTCGACGTCGGAACGGAGCGCGTCGGTGTTGGGAAGGTTGAGCGCGAGCAACTGCGTCACCGAGACCACCTGAAGGTCGTCGGCCAGCGCGATGACGCGAACCGACGCTCGCGTCGAGCCGACGGCCACAACTACCGATTCGTGGTCGGCGTCGGTGACGTCGCCGATCTCGGTCAGGAGTGCGGCCACTCTTTCGAGTAGAACCTGTTGCGCGGCGGAAGGATTCGGGCTCGACTCATCGCTCACCGACTACTCACGCTCACTCCGTCGTCATCACGCCGCCGAAGCGACGGTCGCGAGACGCATACTCGACGCACGCTGCCCACAGGTCGCGGCGATCGAAATCGGGAAACAGCTTCTCCTGATAGACCATCTCGGCGTAGGCCGACTGCCAGAGCAGGAAGTTCGAGATGCGCTGCTCCCCCGACGGACGCAGGAACAGGTCGACGTCGGGCATGTCGGGCTCGTCGAGATACTTCGCGAACGACGCCTCGGTGATCCGCTCGGGATCGAGTTCACCCGCCGCGGCGCGTCGAGCGATCTCCTTTGCCGCATCGGCGATTTCGGCTCGTCCGCCATAGTTCACGCACATGGTGAGGGTCATGACCGTGTTGTCCCTGGTCAGTTCCTCGGCCACTTCGAGTTCTTTGATCACGCTGCGCCACAGCCGTGGTCGGCGTCCGGCCCAGCGCACGCGCACGCCCATCTCGTTCATCTCATCGCGACGGCGTCGGATCACGTCGCGGTTGAAGCCCATCAGAAACCGGACCTCGTCGGGGCTGCGCGACCAGTTCTCCGTCGAGAACGCGTAGGCCGACAACCACGTCACGCCCATCTCGATGCAGCCACAGACGGTGTCCATGAGGACCGCCTCGCCACGCTTGTGCCCCTCGGTGCGCGGCAGTCCACGCTCGGTTGCCCACCGGCCGTTGCCATCCATCACGAGCGCGACGTGGCGTGGGATCAGTTCGGCGGGCAGTGCGGGCGGCGTGGCACCGCTCGGATGCGGGTCGGGTGGACGAACCGCGCGTCGTTCCTGTGCTGCGGCTTGCTTTGCCCGTTCATCCCGAGCCGCGGACCGCGACCGTAGCGCCATCGCCGGCTCCTCTCACGTTCGGTGAAACCAGACTATGAGGGGTTGCGCGTTCGATGAGCGGCAGGGTGCGCAATTGGCGCTCGAGATGCCATTGCAGATGCGCGGCGACCAATCCGCTGGCTTGACGTCGTAGCGATTCGGTCGCGTCCGCGGTGTGTTCCCACTGCCCCCGGTACAAGGAGTCCATGAGGTCGAGGACGCCGGGCGACGGGGTCGCGGCTCCCGGCGGACGACAGTGCAGGCACACCGCACCACCGGCAGCGACGTGGAACGCGCGATGCGGGCCAGGCGAAGCGCAGCGTGCACACACATCCAACGCGGGCATCCAGCCTGCACAGTGCATTGCCCTGAGCAGAAAGGCGTCGAGGATCAGCCCTCCCGGCCGTCGATCATCTGCCAGCGCCTCGAGAGCACCGACGGTGAGGCGGTGCAACTGCGCAGCGGGAGCACGTTCCTCACCGGCAAGGCGTTCCGCGGTCTCGAGGACGGCGCACGCCGTGGTGTAGCGGGCGTAGTCGGCGACGATCGCGTCGGCGAACGCGTGGATCGAATGGACCTGTGTGACGACGTCGAGGTTGCGTCCCGGATAGAGGTGCACGTCGACGTGGGCGAACGGTTCCAACCGGGCACCGAACTTCGACCTCGTCCGTCGCACTCCCTTGGCGACCGCACGCACCAATCCGTGCTCCGCGGTCAGCAACGTGATGATGCGGTCGGCCTCACCGAGCTTGTGCTGGCGCAGCACAACCGCTTCATCCTGGTAGAACCTCACCGTGCCATTGTTCCACCGGCGACCGACATGGCCCGCCGAGACATGCCGCTAACCACTGCCACTTCGGGAGTCGTCCGGCTCACGCTCGTGGGAGCCGACATGAGTGCCTGCCGTCGCCTCTCGCTTGCGGGCGCTGGCGCCTGCGACCCCGGCCACGTGCTGGGGTGCAGGCGTGGTGATCGTCGGGAGGCTGCCGCTTCCGCCGTCGAAGAGCTTGGCCATCCGCGGCGTCAGTCGCATGCCGCCAGGGAAGCGATGCCAGCCCTTGTGGTCGTAGAACTTGGTTCCCGCCCAGCCGAGCAGTCCGCCCACGATCAATCCGATGATCGTCTGGATCACGGCCCGGCCGAGGCCGGCGTCCCAGTCGGCATCGAAGTACAGGATCGAGCGAACACCGAGGTACACCAGATGCATCGGCTCGACCGACGCGATCCAGGCGAACAGTCGTGGACTGGCCTCCAGCGGCACGGTGCCGCCAGACGACGGCAGACCGAGGATCACGAAGAACACCAGATTCAAGATCAGACCCGGGTTTCCGAAGACGGCCATCGCCGACGCCGCCGACACACCGACGGCAAAGATCACCAATACCGAATACGTCCACAACACAAACGCGTTCGGTAACGAGGTCCCGACCGCCGTACAGACGCCGATGTAGAGCGCCGACTGGATGAACGCGATCAGCAACATGATCGTCCACTTGGCGGCGAGGGTTCCCCAGCGCGAGATCGGCAGTCGCAGACGCAGTTGGTAGAACGGGCCGAATTCGATGGGCGTCTGGCCGAGCGCGGCGTCGACCACGATGCTCACCATCATCGCGCCGGTGAAACCGGCGAGAATCAGCAGCAGTGTGTAGTAGAACGCCGACAATCCGTTTCCGGAGCCTTCGGGCAGCGGATTGGGTTCGACGGTCTGCACGTCCACCGGCTGCGAGAGCGCGAGCTGGGCTGCGCCGCTGAACGGTACGTCGGCCTTGGCGAGTTGCTCTCTGACCGACTGAGTGAGCTGGTCGCCCACCTGCTTGTTGACCTGTGTCGACACCCGCTCAGAGAATGTCGTCGTGATAGCCGAGGCGAAGGTTCCCGACCCGCGATTGATGTAGATGTCGATCGGCAGCTTCTCGGGCTTGGCCTGCAGTACCGCCGATTGGCCAAGTGCCACAGCCTTGTTGGTGAAGTTCGGGCTGATGATCACGACGCCGTAGACCTTGCCCGTGTTCAACTCGTTCAGCGCGGTGGTGCGGTCGGTCTTGTGCACCGCGATTCCACTCTTCGCCGCCTCGTCGATGATGCCCTTGGCTATCTGATCGCCGTAATTCTGTTTGTCGGTGCCGCCGTCGGCGTTAGGGACCTCGCCGCCGTTGTCCTGGTTGGACAAGGCGATCGGGAAATCGTGCAGATTGCGTTCGGGATCGGCGATCGCGCCCATGTACAGCGCCGCCATGAACGACATGATGACGACGACGAGCAACACCGGGAGTAGCCAGAACTTGGGCGCACCGAGCACCTCGGAGATGGTGCTGACCGCCTGCTCCTCGTGCGGGTAGCCGTCAGCGCCGGTCTGCTCGGTGCGACTCTCGTCGGTGCGAGTGCCTCCGCCGTGACTGTTCTGATCGTGACTGTCCTGCGTCGAATCGACCGAGTCGGCTGGTGCCGTTTCGTCCGATCCCTCATGCTTGCCCACCGTCGTACCTCCTGAAGAGATCGGCCGTCAGAAGCCCATTCGTCCCAGCTGTTTGGGGTCTCGCTGCCAGTCCTTTGCCACTTTCACGTGTAGATCCAGGTAGACCTTCACGCCGAGTAGATTTTCGATCTGCGTCCGAGCGGTGGTGCCAACCTGCTTCAGACGCGAACCCTTGTGTCCGATGATGATGCCCTTCTGGCTGTCGCGCTCCACGTAGAGAATCGCGTGGACGTCGACCATCGGTGCCTGATCGGGGCGTCGGTCCTCGCGCGGGATGACCTCCTCGATCACGACCGCCAGCGAGTGCGGCAACTCATCGTGCACTCCCTCGAGGGCGGCCTCGCGGATGAACTCCGCCATCAGGACCTGCTCGGGTTCGTCGGTCAGCTCGCCGTCGGGATAGAACGCGGGGCCCGGTTCCATCAGCGAGACGAGAACGTCTGTGAGAACGTCGAGCTGCGCGCCGCTGGTCGCCGACACCGGCACGACCTCTGACTCGCTGCCGAGCAGCTCACTCAGTGCGAGCAGTTGGGCCGCGACCTTGTCCGGCGTGACGCGGTCGATCTTCGTCACGACGCCGAGCACCGTCGTCTTGGGCGCCATCTGTCGCACCTGCGACACGATCCAACGGTCACCGGGACCGATCGCCTCGTCGGCCGGGATGCAGATCCCGATCACGTCGACCTCCGAGTAGGTGTCGCGGACGAGATCGTTGAGTCGCTGCCCGAGCAGCGTACGCGGTCGATGCAGGCCAGGCGTGTCGACGATGATCAACTGCGCGTCTGGCCGGTTCACGATTCCGCGAATGGTGTGCCGAGTGGTCTGCGGACGATTCGACGTGATCGCGATCTTCTCGCCGACGAGGGCGTTCGTCAGCGTCGACTTCCCCGTGTTGGGCCTGCCGACGAAACAGACGAATCCTGAGCGGAATTCGTCGCTCATGACTCGACGCGATCGACGACGGCGCCGCTTGGATCGGCGACGATCAGAGGCGCCGACGGGCTGATCTCGTGCAGGGTTGCCAGCCCGGGATCGTCTGCTCGGCCGCCGACGACGACGGCGGCCTCGAACTCGCCCGCTCCGCTGCCGAGCGCCGTTGCGAGCGCGACCTGAAGACCTGTCAACTGCAGCGAGCGCGTCTCGACGTCGGCTCCGGCGTAGGTCCGTCCGTCACCGTCGCGAACCGCCGCACCCGATGCGGTCTCTGCGCGGGCGCGCGCTCCCCTGGCGAGCACGACGAGTTTGTTGTCCTCGTCGTCGAGTGTCTGGGTCACCTGTGATCCTTGCCGTTGCGTGCGTGAACCGACGTGCCGCGGTCCGAGCCGTTCCGCTCTGAGTATTCCCCATCGGTGTCGGCGTCGGCGTCACGCACTCGACGGAGCGCGCCTGCGTCGGAGTCCGAGCGGGCGTCACCGCTGCGTCGATCACGTCGTGAGTCGTCGTCATCGCGCGACACCACGTCTGCATCGTCATCGTCCGCAGACGGCAACTTGGTCACCAACACAGTAGTGATGCGTTGGCGCCCTTGATGATTGGGGCCTCCCTCTGCGACAAGCCGCAGCCCGTGGGATTCGACGTCGGCACCCGGCAGCGGCACGCGGCCCAACTCCAGCCCGACGAGTCCGCCGACGGTTTCGACCTCATCGTCGTCGATCTCGATGTCGAAGAGCTCGCCGAGATCCTCGACGGGCAGTCGGGCCGACACCCGAATGCTGCCATCGCCGAGATCTTCGATGGGGGCGACCTCGTCGGTGTCGTACTCGTCGGTGATCTCACCGACGATCTCCTCGAGCACGTCCTCGATGGTGACCAGGCCTGCGATGCCGCCATACTCGTCGACCAGGAGCGCCATGTGGTTGCGGGTGCGCTGCATGTCTGCGAGCACCTTGTCGAGTGGCTTCGAGTCGGGCATGAACTCGGCCGGACGCATGAGATCTCGCGCCCGGATGACCGTGATCGGTTCTCCCGCATTCAGTGTCGACGCGAGGTCTTTGAGATACAGCACCCCGAGCACGTCGTCGGGGTTCTCGCCGATCACGGGTATGCGCGAATGTCCGGACCGCAGTGCGAGATTCAGCGCCTGCGCAACGGTCTTGTCGTCTTCGATCCAGATCATCTCGGTGCGCGGGACCATCACCTCACGGGCATTGGTGTCGCCGAGGTCGAAGACGGATTGGATCATCCGGCGCTCATCTGCCGCCACCACTCCGCTTGCCTCCGCGAGGTCGACGACCTCGCGTAACTCGACCTCGGTGGCGAACGGACCGTTGCGGTATCCGCGTCCGGGGGTCAATGCGTTGCCGATGAGGATGAGAAGTCGGGTGACCGGTGTCAGCAGCACACCGAGCGCCTGCAGGAACACCGCAGAGGCCAGCGCGACACTGTAGGCGTGTTGCCTGCCCAGCGTGCGAGGTCCGACACCTGCCGCGATATAGGAGAGCACGGTCATGCCCGCGATCGTGACGACCAGCCCCCACCCGACCCCGAGCGCATCGACCGCCGCGACGGCGGCGAGTGCAACCGACGCCGTCTCGCAGGCGACGCGCAGGAACACGGCGAGACCGACGTAGGTGGCGCGCGCGTCGAGCACCGAGACGAGCCTGCGCGCTCCGGCGCGCTGCTCTTTGACCATGTCTTCGACACGAGCGATCGACACCGTCGACACGGCGGTGTCGACGGCCGCGAACAAACCTGCGGCAGCGAGCAAGAGGAGAGCGACGATGAGGAACCAGATGTCTTGCGACAAGGTCACGTGTCCTTGGGCGGGGTGTGTCCCGGGTCGGGGACGTCGGGAGCCGCGTCGACCGACGCGATGTCAGAGAAACCGATGTTGGTCAACAGTTTGGTGTCACGGTCGGACTGACGCTGTACCTGCGCTATGCGGTGACGTTCGGCGTAGAACTCTTCGAGGATGCTGTTCTGCAGCCCGAACATCTCCTTCTCCTCCTCCGGCTCGGCGTGGTCGTAGCCGAGGAGGTGCAGGACACCGTGGATCGTGAGCATTGCGAGTTCGTGGTCGAAGGAGCGTCGTGCCTCTTTGGCTTGGCGCTTCGCGAAAGCGGGACAGATCACGATGTCGCCGAGGATCGCCGGACCAGGTTCCGCGGCGTCCGGGCGGCCGCCGGGGACGAGTTCGTCCATCGGGAAGCTCATGACGTCGGTCGGGCCGGGCAGATCCATCCACTGGACGTGCATGTCGGCCATCGTGTCCTCGTCGACCAACAGCAGCGAGAGCTCGGCTGCCGGATTGACATCCATCGCGCCCACGGCGAACCGTGCCGCACCGATGATCAGTTCCGCCGGGGCCTCGACGCCCGACTCGTTGGCGAGTTCGATACTCATGAGCGTCGTCCCCCTCCGGCGGCGCGTCGAGCCGCACGATTGCCGCCTTGCACGCCCGCGTCACGCAATCGACCCGACGAACGGTGTGCCTCGTCGTCGCGGCCGTACGCGTCGACGATGTCGGCCACAAGTCGATGACGCACGACGTCGGAGCTGTTCAGGTGCGAGAAGTGGATGTCGTCGATGCCCTCGAGAATGCGTGTCGCGGCGTTGAGGCCGCTCTGTGCTCCGCCGGGAAGGTCGACCTGCGTGACATCGCCGGTGACAACAACTTTCGATCCGAACCCGAGACGGGTCAGGAACATCTTCATCTGCTCGCTCGTGGTGTTCTGCGCCTCGTCGAGGATGATGAAGGCGTCATTCAACGTCCGTCCACGCATGTATGCGAGAGGCGCGACCTCGATGACGCCCGCCGCCATGAGTTTCGGTATCGACTCAGGGTCGATCATGTCGTGCAACGCGTCGTAGAGGGGACGCAGGTACGGGTCGATCTTCTCGCTGAGCGTTCCCGGAAGAAAGCCGAGTCGCTCCCCCGCCTCGACAGCGGGGCGAGTGAGGATGATGCGGTTGACCGCTTTGCCCTGCAGCGCCTGCACGGCCTTGGCCATCGCAAGGTACGTCTTGCCCGTTCCTGCTGGTCCGAGGCCGAACACGATCGTGTTGTTGTCGATGGCGTCGACGTACTTCTTCTGATTGAGCGTCTTGGGGCGGATCGTCTTTCCGCGGCGGGAGATGATGTCGAGTGACAACACCTCAGCAGGCGACTCCGCCGATCCCTCGCTCAACATGGACACGCTGTGGCGCACGAGGTCGGGGGTCAGCGGGGTTCCGCGTCCCACCAGGTCGGCCAGTTCGGCGACAACTCTTTCCGACGCCGCGACGTCGGCCTGCTGACCGCTGAGCGTCACCTGGTTGCCGCGGACATGGATGTCGGCGGGGAGAAGTTTCTCCAGGGTGCGCAGGTTGATGTCACTGGCCCCGAGCAGACCGAAAACCACCTCGGGAGAGATTTCCACGTTGGAGGTGACCACAGGTCTGCCCCCTGATGTTCCGCTGTTCGGCGCGTTCACGTCGGGGGTGCCGTCACTCACGTATGCAATCACTCCTGGGTTCGATCGAGAATCGGGGATACAAACGGGACTGTATCCGCTACCAGTCTATCGCGCCCCGATAGTGGATCAGCAGGCATTATTCCGCGGAGCCGGTCCTGTCATACCCCACGAGTAGCGTTTGCGATGGCGAGGTTCTTCCACCAGACGCCTGTTCATCCAGAGACGCTGTGGTCTCGTTTTACTTCATCGACTATCGAGGAGCACCTATGCCCACCAGTGTCACCCCCAACGTCACCGACACCGCCGCCGGAATCGCCCTCTACGACCGCTGGGCCCAATTCTGGAACGGTGAGCTCCACGCAGCGGATCTGATGGCACCGACATTCGTGCTGCGATATGCGCAGGTCGGAGCGGAGGAAATCAACCAGATCTCCGACGCCGACACGTTCACCGACCACGTAGCGGCTTTCCGAGCAGACCGCCCTGGCATCCACTACCAGGCTGAGGGGCCTGCAGTTGTGTCGGTCGACGGCGACGAGAGCTACCACGTCGCCCGGCCGTACCTGGCAGTGATCCCCGCTGATGCTGAACACCCCGAGATTCGGATCAGTGGCACAGACATCCTTCGTGTGCGCGAGGGTCGGATCGTCGAGGTCTGGTCGGTGTCGGCGTTCGGCAAGCCTTTTTACGGATGACGAGCGTCACAAGAACAACGCCTTGTGAACACAAGAGCCGGTGTTCTCGGTCGACGAGTTTGTCGTGGTGGTCACCTCAGCCCCACTTCAACACGAGGTTTCCCACGATGCGACGTTCGCGCAATGCGGCGATGGATTCGGCAGCATCGGCGATCGTCCGCACCTCATCGAGAACCGGATGCAGTCGCCCGCTGCCGACCAGCCCGACCAGTGTGGCCAGATCCCGGCCGATCGGCCGGTCGCTCGCCGTGTAGTCGAACGAGATGACAGGCGCGCCGACCGTACCGTTGACCCAGTCGAAGAAGTCGAGCGTCGCCGGTTCCCGGCTCGCCTGGCCGAACCAGATGACCCGTCCTTCCGGTGTCACGCGACGCCGCAACTTGCCGAGCGAGTTGCCGCCGACCGAGTCGAGCCCGACGTCGAATCCGCTGCGGGCGTCCTCGAGGTCGAGCAGCGTGGTTGCGCCGAACTCACGCAGTCGTCCGCCGCGCGCCGTCGACGCGACCACCGCGGTCATCAGTGCACCGCAACCAGCCGCGATCTCAGCGAGGTAGTGGCCGACGCCTCCGCTGGCACCGGTGACTAGGAGCGATGTGCCGGGAGCCAACCCCGCCGCGCGACCGAGGCGCAATGCGGTCAACCCCGCGAGCGGGAGCGCGGCAGCCACTTCGACGGACACCCCGTCGGGTAGAGCGACCATGCGATCAGTGTCGACTGCGACCAGGTCTGCCCAGCCTGCTTCGCCGACGTGCGCCACGACCCTCGTACCCGCTGCGGGACCACTCCCGTCCGCCGCAGATTCGATGACGACTCCCGCTATGTCCTTTCCGGGACGCCAGCGGGGTGCTGGCGCCTCCAACAGGAACGTCTCTCCTCGATTTATCGATATGGCTTGCACCTCGATCAACGCCTGCCGCTGGCCATGAGTGGGTTCCTCGACATAACCGATCGTCACCGATCCCGCGTCATCGCTGATCAACGCTCGCATCGTCTGTCCCCTCGTCTCGTCGTATCGCGCCCGGATGCACGATCGATTCGTCCTTTTACGATGACAGGCATGGTATGAAATAGTAAGTAGGCACTATTTGGTAACCACTGATGCCGACAGCGGCGAGAGGGCGAAGCAAAGTGGTCGCGAAAGAATCAGCGATGGCAACAGGGCTCACCGGCTACGACCTGCTCGCGGAGGCATGTCCGACCCGCCAGGTCGTCTACCGACTGGGTGACAAGTGGACTCTGCTTGTTCTGTACGCGTTGTCCCAGCGCCCTCATCGCTTCCGCGAACTGCAGCGAGCCGTCGAGGGAATCAGCCAGCGGATGCTCACACAGACGCTCCGCGGACTCGAGCGTGACGGCCTCGTCGACCGCGCCGTTGCACCCACGACGCCACCACAGGTCACGTATTCACTTACCGCGCTGGGAATTTCACTGTCTGACGTAGTGGTGCGCGTACGCGTCTGGGCCTACGAGAACATCGAACGGATCGAGATAGCCCGTCACTCGTACGACGCGGCAGCAGACAGCGACATGCAGTGAAGGTTGGATACCCTCAGATGCCCAGAGTTCGCAGCGTCTGCCGATTGCAGACGCTCCGGGGATCGACGAAGGCGTCGTGACCTTCGTCGGGCACCACGATAAGCTCCGCGGATTGTCCGCGGGAACTCACTGTGTCAACGTAGTGGCGGCTGCCGTCGACCGGAATCGCGGTGTCGAGCGTGCCGTGAATGGCGACGATGTGCGCGTCGAACGGCTCCTGTTCGATCGGCGAGGCCTGCCGGTAGCGTTCGGGCGTGGCGTCGTACGGCCCTCCCATCAGGCCCTCGACCGAGGGTCGCGCGGCACGACCTGCACCTACGAGATCCAGTGCCGCTGCCTGCGCGACGACCGTGGTGATCGTCGTCGCCGCCGTCTTCGCTCGCAGTTGCGCGACCGACCAGAGCGCGAGTTGACCACCGGCGGAGTGCCCGACTACAGCCACATCGGTCCAGTCGACACACGCCCGCAGGTCGGGTTCGAGTGCGTCGGGAATCTCGGTATCGAGCGCCTCGATCGCGGATCGGACGTCGGTTCCCGTGGCGGGCCATCCGGCACCCTTCTCACCGATGCGTCGATACTCGACGTTCCACACCAATGCGCCCCGCTCCGCGTACTGTCGCGCGATCGCCGATTCGATGGTCAGGCTGAACTCTGTGGTCCAGTAGCCGCCGTGTACGAGGACCACCGGGCGCATCCGGTCCGGACGGTCGTCGGGGCTCGCCACGTGGTAGAGGTGACCGAACTGCGAGGGCTCACCGCCGTACGCGATCTTCGAGCGGTGCACCGCGCAGCGCTTCACCGCTCCCACCGATCGGTGAGCACGCCGATTGCTCCCAGTGCGACAGCGGCGGCGGCCGACGTACGCAGCACCTGTGGCCCCAGGACCACCGACGTCGCCCCCAGCGCGGTCAGATCGGCGATCTCGGCGTCGTCGAGTCCACCCTCAGGCCCCACTACGAGGGCGATCTGGGAGGCACCTGCCAGCGGTAGCGACCGCAGCGGCACGGCTCCGTCCTCGTGCAGCACCGCGACCACACCATCGTCCGCGGCGACCTCAGCGCAGATCGCACGCACATCCGTCGTCGTCGCCAGTTCACCGATGTCGGGAATCCACGGACGCCGACTCTGCTTTGCCGCCGCGGACGCCGCGGCCTTCCACTTCGCAATTCCCTTGTCCGCCTTGCCAGTCCATCGCGCAACGCATCGCGCGGACTGCCAGGGCACGATGCGATCCGCACCCGCCTCCGTCGCGAGGTCGACGGCGAGCTCAGAGCGCTCGCCTTTCGGGAGCGCCTGGATCACCGTGACTGTCGGGCGCGGCCGGTCGATGAACGTGTACCCGTGAGCGCGCGCAACAAGCGTGTCTTTCGACCGGATCGCCTCGACCGCGCAGTCGGCGACAGAACCCCGGCCATCCCCGACGAGGAGTTGTTCGCCGACGCCGAGGCGCGTGACGGTCACGGCGTGACGTCCCTCGTTGCCGGCGACCACGACCTCACCGCCCACGCGAGGCACCTCGTCGACCCAGAACAACGGAGGACTCACCGACGTCGACCTTTCAATTCACGATCCACTCGGCGTGCCACTCCGCTGTGACCTGTCAGCGTCCGGCGAAGGCGTTGCGCAGCCGCGAGAACAGCCCGCCCGGTGCCGCGGCAGCCGTGGTGGTGACCAGATCGATCTGCTCGCCCGACGTCTCGCGAAACGCCGAGAGCGCCGCCGACTGTCCGGCGTCGAGCTTGGTCGGTACATGCACGTCGAGATGCACGTGCAGCGTGCCGCGCACACCACTGTTGACATGCGGCATACCCTGCCCGCGGACCTTGACCACCTGGCCGGGTTGAGTCCCCGGCTCGATGGCGACGGTGATGTCGTCGCCGAGGATCGATTCGACGGTGAACTCGGCACCGAGCGCGGCGTCGGCCATGGGCACGCGCAGCGTGCAGTGCAGGTCGTCCTTGTCGCGAATGAAGACGTCGTGCGGACGCTCGGAGACCTCGACGTACAGGTCGCCTGCGGGTCCCCCACCCATGCCGACCTCGCCCTGGCCTGCCAGGCGGACGCGCATACCGCTCTCGATACCTGCGGGGATGCGCACGGTCATGGTGCGCCGCGAACGCACGCGGCCATCGCCACCGCACTTGTGGCACGGATCAGGGATGACCTCGCCCGTTCCGTGGCAGGTCGGGCATTCGCGGACGGTCATGACCTGACCCAGAATCGAGCGTTGCACCGCCTGGATCTCGCCAGCACCCTTACAGATGTCGCAGGTCACCGGCTTCGAATCGCCATTGGTTCCCGAGCCGTGGCACACGTCGCACAGGATCGCCGTGTCGACGGTGATCTCCTTGTTGACCCCGGACGCGCACTCCTCGAGTGTGAGTTCCACCGACACGAGTGCCGGCTCGCCGGGTTGTACACGCCCCTTCGGTCCACGACCACCGCCGAACCCGGCACCACCCCCGAAGAACGCTTCGAACACGTCGCCGAGACCGCCGCCACCGAAACCTCCGGCGAATCCACCAGCACCCGGGCCGGCGAGCGGATCGCCACCCGCGTCGACGATGCGTCGCTTCTCCGGGTCACTGAGCACCTCATAGGCGGTGGTGACCTCTTTGAAGCGCTCCTCCTCATTGGGATTCACGTCGGGGTGCAGTTCACGAGCCTTCTTGCGGTAGGCCCGCTTGATCTCCTGGTCGCTGGCGCCCTTCGCCACGCCCAGGATTCCGTAGTAGTCAGTTGCCACGCTTGTCGTCCTGGTCCTCTGTATGTATGTCAGTGATCCCGTGTGTGTCAGTAATCCTGCGGGTGGGGGGTCCTACAGGCGATTCGGCGCAGGTCAGCGCTCGGAGAGGACCTCTCCCACGTACTTCGCAACGGCTGCGACCGAGGCGATTGTTCCCGGATAGTCCATGCGGGTCGGGCCAACCACGCCGACACTGCCGAAAATCGTTCCCGAAGCACCGTACCCTGTGGACACCACAGACGTTCCACGCAGGTTCTCCGCCTGGGTCTCTTCGCCGATCTGCACTGTGACCCTGCCCATACGCTGCGTGGTTGCCAGCAGTTTGAGCACCACGACCTGCTCTTCGAGTGCTTCGAGAACTGTGTCCATCCCGCCGTTGAGCACGGCGAAGTCGGCGGCCGACCGCGCGAGGTTCGACGTTCCGCCGAGCACCAGGCGGTCGACTCCACGCTCGACGAGAGTTTCGACGAGCACGGTGGCCACCCTGATGACCTCGTCCCGGATGTCGTCGGGCGCTTCGTTGGCCAACTCGGCGACGGCAGCCGAGGCCTCCTCGAGTCGTTTGCCGTGCAGCGCTGCCGAGAACATGTCGCGGAGCCGGGCGATCTCGTCCTCCGACCGATCGTCGCCGAGAGCGACCATGCGCTGCTCGACGCGGCCGGTGTCGGTGATGACGACGAGCAGCAGACGCGACGGCGAGAGCGTGACCACCTCCAGGTGGCGCACGGTCGCCGTGGAGAGCACCGGATATTGGATCACGGCCACCTGCCGGGTTAGTTGCGCCAGCAGTCGGACCGAACGGCGCAGGACGTCGTCGAGATCGACGCCGCGGTCGAGCACCGACAGGATCGCGCGACGTTCCGCCGCCGAGAGCGGCTTGATCTCGCTGATCCGGTCGACGAACATGCGGTAGCCCTTATCCGTCGGAACCCGACCGGAACTGGTGTGTGGCTGCGCAATGTATCCCTCGGCCTCGAGTACCGCCATGTCGTTGCGCACCGTAGCGCTCGATACCCCGAGGTGATGACGTTCCACCAGTGCCTTCGAACCGATCGGCTCCTGCGTGTCCACGTAATCGGTCACGATGGCTCGCAGCACCTCGAATCGTCGATCGTCGGTCGCCGACACCTTCGCCGCACCTCCTCGGGGCCTACTCTCCACTACGGTCGGACAAATACACTCGGTCCACGACGGCCCGGGCCGGCGGAATCGTCTCGAGCCATCACCGTCTCGAACCGTCACCGTCTGGGGGCAACATCGTCTGGCCAATACAGTTGGTCGTATCCATCCTAGGTGACGACCGACGTCGATCCGATGGATCGCGGCACGCACCGTCATCGCAGACGACGCGGCCCGAGGAATGACAGAGAGAGCGCCGGGATGATCTTCAAGGGTGTACGCGAGGGAAAGCCCTACCCCGATCACAATTTGTCCGTGCGCGGCTGGGCGAAGATCCCCCCTCGCCAGCTGCGCCTGGACGAGCTCGTCACGGTCACCACGGTGCTCGCACTGGACAAGCTTCTCAGCGAGGATTCGACGTTCTACGGCGACCTCTTCTCCCACGTCGTGCGGTGGCAGGGCGAGCTCTACCTCGAGGACGGACTACACCGCGCGGTGCGCTCGGCGCTGCGGAATCGGCACATCATCCACGCGCGTCTGCTCGATCTCGACTCCTACGATCTCTCCGCCGGCGCGCTGCCCCTTGAAGAGCAACTCGACGACACTGCCGAGATCCCGACCACGGACCGCCCGATCCGGCCCGTCGACCACCCTGCGCGTAATTCATCCGCGCAGGGTGGCGCGCACCGCCGCAGTGGTCGCAGCACCGGCTGGTCGGCACCGCCCAATCCGCGGGGTTGGTGAGGGTCGCCCGAGGCCCTCAGCGCGGCATCACACCTCCATGGTCTTCTCTGTCGGCAGATCGTAGACAGGGCATTCGGCGACACCGACGGTGTCCCGGGTGATCGCCTCGACGGCCGCTTGCGTTGCCTCGGCGTCGTTCACCCAGTTCTTGTAGAAGTCGAACGGACAGTCGGCCACTCCCTTGTCTCCGTCGCCGCCTGCGAGCACGCCGGTGTAACCGCGGTGGAGCAGCTTGAACAGGTGGTTCTGCGACTGGTCGTACTTACGGGCATCGCGGATCGTCGACAACGACAGCTGCGCATACTGGATGCCGTAGTCCTCCTCGCCGCACTCGCCGAGAGTCCTGCCGTCGAATCCGATGATCGAGCTGTGCCCGAAGTAGGTGTAGACACCGTCCCATCCGGTGGCGTTCGCCACCGCGACGTAGCAGTTGTTGGCCCATGCCATCGCCCTGGCCATCAGTACCTGCTGATCCTTGGCGGGATACATGTAGCCCTGCGGACGCACGATCAGCTCGGCGCCCTTCATCGCGCAGTCGCGCCAGATCTCGGGGTAGTTGCCGTCGTCGCAGATGATCAGCGAGATCTTCATACCCTTCGGTCCATCGGTGACATATGTCTGACCGCCGGGGTACCACCCCTCGATCGGCGTCCACGGCAGGATCTTGCGGTACTTCTGGACTATCTCGCCGTCGTCGTTGATCAGGACGAGGGTGTTGTACGGCGGCTTGTTCGGATGTTCCTCGTGGCGTTCACCGGTGATCGAGAAGACGCCCCAGGTGCGCGCATCGCGGCAGGCCTTGGCAAAGATGTCGGTCTCGTCACCGGGGATCGTCGCGGCGGTCTCGTACATCTCGTCGTTGTCGTACATGATCCCCATCGTCGAGTATTCGGGGAACACGACGAGGTCCATGCCGGGTAGACCTGTCTTCATGCCGACCACCATGTCGGCGATCTTCTGTGCATTTTCGAGCACCTCGGCTTTGGTGTGCAGGCGCGGCATCTTGTAGTTCACCACCGCGACGCCGACCGTGTCCGGACTCGATGAGATGTCTCCGTGTCGCATGCTGTCTCCTCTGGCCCCGCGGCCGTCGTCATTATTATTCTGAATGGAAGTACTATCACGTCGAGGCTAGAGGCGACTGCGTTACGGAGCGATTGCGCGGATGTATGAATATCATTACCCGACAGAATCTCTCGCGCTTCGGGTGCACAAGACTGGCTTGGCAACCGAGCGCGACGTCGATATTCCTGCTTTCATTCGGAAGCAGAACACACGGCAAGGTCGAGGATCGACGACGGTGTCGGTATCTACAGCCGGCTCTACAGCCGGAGCCACGGAAGGGTTACACAGTGTCGGGTTACCTGTCTCAGAAGGTCGATGACCTCAACTCCGGTCACCTGACCGCTGGTCGTGCGCGATCGTTCCGGATGGGTCGCGCCAGTTCGCCGGAGCAGCTGTCCGCTGCGCTGCGTGGATCGATCATCGGACAGGACCACGCCATCGATTCGGTGGTCCGCGGCCTGACCATCGCCGCCGCGGGGATTCGAGACCCACACCGCCCGATTGCCTCGCTGCTGTTCGTCGGACCGACCGGTGTCGGAAAGACAGAACTCGCCCGACGCCTCGCTGCGGAGATCGCGGGAGATCCGGACAAGCTGTGTCGAATCGACATGAACACACTGGCCCAGGAGCACTACGCGGCATCGCTGTCCGGCGCACCGCCGGGGTATGCGGGCGCGAAGGAGCAGTTCACCCTGTTTGACCGAGAACTGGTGGAGGGCAACCTTTCTCGTCCGGGAATTGTATTGTTCGACGAGGTCGAGAAAGCTCACACGACCGTCCTGCGTTCGCTGTTGCAGATCCTCGACAGCGGGACACTGCGCCTCACCGCGGGCACGTCGATGATCGATTTCCGCAATGCGATCGTGCTGCTCACCTCGAACCTCGGCTCGGCAGAACTCGCCGCGAACAGCCGTTCGCGCACGGAGACGCCGATTCGCAGACTCCTCCCGCAACGCCTCCTACCGCGCCGCCTCGGCGGATCGCCGACAACCCAATCCGACGACGACATCGTCGACCGGGCCGTGGAGGAGTTCTTCGACCCCGAGCTCTACAACAGATTCGACGAGGTGGTCCGGTTCGCGCCGCTCGACGAACGCAACGCCGGATTCATCGTCGACCTCGAACTGACCAGATTGACCGCGAACCTGCACGCCCGCGGAATTCGGTGGGAGTACGACGATTCCGTGCGAGCACACCTCATCACCGCGGGCTTCGATCGGGTCTACGGCGCTCGCAACCTCAAGCGGGTCATCCGACTCGAGCTGCATGCGTCGATCGCCGACATCATCGTGCGTCACGATCCCGAGACGGGGCCACTCGTACTGCACACCAGCACGGGCGGCAACGGTCTGACGACGAACGGTCAGGCGACGTGAATCCGCTCGAGCACGTCGAGATCGAGGTGTCGCGCCGCAGCCAGGTACACGTCCTGGTCCGTGTCTCCGGAGCCGAGCCGAAGAACACCTCGCGCGCCTTCGATCCTCAGCCCGTGTGCGACTGCCTCGAGTGCGGGAACGGCGAGCGAACCAGCGCGTCCGGCCAGTTCGGCGAGGACATTGATGCCCTCGTAACACGACTGGCCGATGCTGTTGAGCGACGGCGCGTCAACACCGTGCAGGCGGTGGTACCGACCGGCGAAATCCATCGTCTCCGCTGTGGCGAGAGTGTCGAAATAACCTGCGGCAGAATACATGTTGGCAGTCGCGCTCGGCCCCATGCCGAGGACCTGGTTCTCCTCGAGGATCGGACTGAACCGCACCATGATCTCGTCGAGACCTCTGCGCGCGAACGCTCTACCGAACCGGACCGCGTCATCGCCGACGAGCAGCACGAGTACCGCATCGGGTCCACGGGCCTCCAGCCAATCGAGAGTCCTGGTGAACTCCGATGTACCCAGCGGCGCGAAAACGGAGCCACGATACGACATCCCGGCGCCGTCGAGATGCGCCTCCGCCCGCGCGGCGATTTGCCTCGGCCAGACGTAGTCGTTGCCGACGACACACCACGTCCTCGCACCGAGTTGTCCATGCAGCCAGTCGAGGGCAGGCAGGACCTGCGCCCCGGGCGCCTCTCCGGTCATGAACAGGCCGGGTGTGCGAAACTCACCCTCATGCAATGCCGCGTACACATACGGCAGTTCACCGCCGACGTGGCGAAGGATCTCCTTGCGCACGGCGGAAATGTGCCACCCGACGATGGCATCGATCGCTCCCGCGCGCCACAGTGTCGCGACCTCTCGGGCCACGACATCTGGAGCGCGTCCACCGTCGACCGCCACGAGTTCTACTGGACGCCCCAGTATGCCTGCACCACTGCACAATTCGAAGACGGCAAGGTCACCGCACGCCTCGCACGACGGGCCGAAGATCCCAGCGGTGCCCTGCAGGGGGACAACATAGGCGATGCGGACCGGCAACTCGCGATGCGACATCCGACTCCTCCGACATCCGCAATCGTCCACCCTGCGATGGTCGACCGCCGCGTTCACATCGTGGCGACGAACGGGACCCGCAGATGAGCCGTCAGACTACACCGCAGACACCGACGCTGCGCGACAACGCAGTCGAACTGCCCCTGCTCGCGCGCTTGTTGCGGGCGGCGAGGAATCTCGAGACATCGCTGGATGAGACGCTGTCGACGCTCGGATTGACGCATGAACAGTGGCGGGTGCTCGCCGTCCTCGCGTCGGGCGGCGGCCACATCATGAGCGAACTCGCCCAGTTGGCGGTCGTGCCCCCCGCCACCGCCACCCGCATCGTCGACCATCTCGTCACGAACGGACTGGTGTACCGGCGCGCCGACCCCAGCGACCGGCGCCGCGTCGTGGTCCACCTGAGCGCGCGGGGCGCACGGACCATCGAGCCTGCGCTCGCAGCCGAGGCACGCGCCGAGCGTGCGGTGGCTGACGCCCTCGGCCCCCGGGGCTACGTGGGGTTCGTGTCGGCTCTCGACACGGTGTCGGCGCCTGCCGGCGGGCGGTAGGCGCCAGCCCGCCCCGGATATCACGCGTCACCGCCGCTGCCCCTCCACGGGCTGTAGCGTCACCGCTGAGGAAATCGGGTGCCGTCGAGGGCGTGGTGACGACAGCCATTGCCGCCCGACCGCTTCGCCTCGTACATCGCCCGATCGGCGACTGCGATGAGCTCGCCGAGTCGCCGCGCTGCCGGTGTGCCGACGCCGCCGCGGGCGAGCGCTACGGTTGCTGCGCCGACACTGGCCGTGATCCCGTACGGCGTCTGCGACACCGCCGCCGAGAGGCGTCGGGCTCCGGCCATGGCCGCATCATCCGAGGCGACCACCTCGGCGATCACGAACTCTTCCCCACCGAATCTCGCCACGAGTGCGGAGTCGTCGCACTTCGCCTGGATCGCTCGGGCGACCGTGCTCAAGACCGCGTCACCAACCGCGTGGCCGTAGGTGTCGTTCACGCGCTTGAAATCGTCGAGATCGACGAGATATACCGCGAGCACAGCCCCATTCGATCCAGTGGAACCGTCAAGCACATCGGCCGCCCGCGAGTGGAGGGCGCGTCGGTTGAGCAGCCCGGTCAGCGCGTCGGTATCGGAATTGATCGCATCGGGTCCCAGCCTCTCGAGGAGCAACTGACACAGAATCGGAATGACCGTGATGCCACCGAGAACCGCGAGGAGTTTCGCCACCGCGGTGACGGCGTCGATCTGCTCGGCGATGCGGAACGCGACAACTGCTGATACCCCGAACGCGACGGCGAGGTTCACCGCGAGCAGACGCACCGAGTGGAAGATGCCGATGTAGCCGCCGAGCACACCGTAGAGACCACACGCCGCGATCGCCGACATCGGGTCGGCCTCGACCACACAGGCCACCCCGATACACGCCGCCGACACGAGCACGAACACGGTCGATGCTGTCCGTGTCGGCCATCGTGGACGAATCCAGACCAGGGAGATCGCGACGCACACCGCCACGACCGTGAGTGCGCATCCGCGCTGGACCGCGCCTGTCGGACCGGCGGGACTGAACATCATCAGCACCTCGATGCCGGCGAGGAAAAGCACACCGACGGCGATCACACGCGCTGTGGCTCGCTGCCGACCTCTCGTTGCGAGGTATTCGGACAGCCACTCGTAGTGGTCGGGTCCCGACCACACGCTCTGCACACGTCGACACCCCGTCAGGACCCGATCGACGATCGTCACAGTCCCCCCTCACGTGCTGGCCGATCACTCCCCAGCCAGCAGTATCTCGCGAATCACCCCGTCCGCGAGCAGTCTGCCCCGGTCGGTCAGAACCAGACTCTCGCCCGATCGCCTCAGGAGCCCCATCTGACACTGTCGATCCGCTTCGTCGAGCTCCGCGCGCGTCAGCAGTGTCGACGGCAACCCTGCGCGGCACCGTAGCTGCAACATGACGAGTTCGTTGTGCCGATCGGTCTCGGTGAGTTCTTCGGAGTCGGCCGCCGCACTGTGCCCCTCCGCGAGCTGCTGCGCATAACGCGCGGGATGCTTGACGTTCCACCACCGCACGCCGTTGACGTGCGAGTGGGCGCCGGGACCGAGACCCCACCAGTCATCGCTGCGCCAATAGCCCAGGTTGTGTCGGCATGCCGCTGCCGGCGACCGCGCCCAGTTCGACACCTCGTACCAGTCGAGACCCGCGGCGCGCAGTTGGGTGTCGAGCATGACGTAGCGATCGGCGAGTACGTCGTCGTCCGGTGCGGGGAGCTCGCCGCGCCGGATGCGTCGGGCGAGAGCCGTGCCGTCCTCGACGATGAGAGCGTAGGCAGACACGTGGTCGACCGGCGTGGCGAGCACGGCGTCGATGCTCGACTGCAGGTCATCGTCGGTCTCGCCCGGTGTGCCGTAGATCAGGTCGAGGTTGATGTGCTCGAATCCCGCCGCAGCGGCCTCACGCGCCGCGGCAGCAGCCCGCCCGGGAGTGTGCGTCCGATCGAGCGTTGCGAGTACGTGCCGTGCAGCCGACTGCATGCCCAGCGACACCCTCGTGAAACCCGCATCGAGTAATCCGTCGAAGAACTCCGGGGACGTCGATTCCGGGTTGGATTCCGTGGTGATCTCTGCGTCGACCGTCAGATCGAACCGACGCCGCACCGAGTCGAGCAGTCGCCCGAGTCCGTCGGATCCGAGCAGCGACGGTGTACCGCCGCCGACGAAGACCGTCGACACTCGCCGCGCCGACCCAAGCAGTGTTGCGGCAACATCGATTTCACGATCAACCGCCGCCTGCCACGACTCCGGAGACGACGACGATCCCAGTTCACCTGCCGTGTAGGTGTTGAAGTCGCAGTAGCCGCAGCGTGTAGCGCAGAACGGAACGTGGAGATACAGCCCGAAGCCCGTGTCGGGGTCGGCGTGTGCGCAGGCGTCGGCGATCGGTTCGGTTACGCGATTCGACGCGGACCGCGACTCGACCATCGTCTCCACATGCACACCTCCATGATGCGCGTCGACACTCTTGGCTCGGGTCCCGGGGCGACGACCACGGACTTCCACCCGACGCGGCTCGCGTCATCGCCCCTGATCGCAGCTCCCGGAGCGACGACCCGTCACCCGATCGGTGCGCACACCGACTTTGCCTCAGCATGACGCAAAATAAGCGCAAGTAGACGACCGGTCACCTGACGTGGCACTATGGATGGCGTGAATTTCCCCGGGGTGTGGCTCGCAGCGCGACGCCACGTCGATCTGAAGCGCGTCTGCAGCGCCACCTGTCGTCTCTAGACGACGAACGGCCCCGAGAGTTCCCCGCGAACAGCGGGAACGCCGCCACGTCATCGCGGCGCACTGCCGCCCAGTCACAGCCCAGACCGCGCGAAAGCCGGTGCACGTGTGCCCGGCAACAGGAGACTTCATGACGTCTACGACGGACATCACCTCGAACAGCGGCGCCGGTACGCCCGACGAGCGCCCTACCCGCACGCCCCGCGCGCCGGGCGGCGATCGACCGGCCCGCAAGCCGCGCCCGACCAAGCGTCGCGCGGAGGGCCAGTGGAAGCTCGGGTACCGCGAGCCGCTGAACCCCAACGAGCAGGTCAAGAAGGACGACAACCCGCTCAACGTGCGCGCCCGCATCGAGAACATCTACTCCAAACAGGGTTTCGACTCGATCGACAAGCAGGATCTGCGCGGCCGGATGCGCTGGTGGGGCCTCTATACGCAGCGCGCGCAGGGCTACGACGGCACCTGGACCGGCGACGAGAACATCGACATCCTCGAAGACAGCCACTTCATGATGCGCATCCGGTGCGACGCCGGAGCGCTGAACGTCGAACAGCTCCGCACGCTGGGCCAGATCTCCACCGAGTTCGCCCGCGACACCGCCGATCTGTCCGACCGTGAGAACGTCCAGTATCACTGGATTCGCATCGAAGACGTCCCGACGATCTGGGAGCGCATCGAGGGCGTCGGCCTCAAGACCACCGAGGCGTGCGGCGACTGCCCACGCATCATCCTCGGCTCTCCGCTGGCGGGCGAGGCCATCGACGAGGTCCTCGACCCCACCCCCGCAATCGACGAGATCGTGCGCCGCTACATCGGCGATCCGCAGTACTCGAACCTGCCCCGCAAGTTCAAGACCGCCATCTCGGGTCTGCAGGACGTCAGTCACGAGACCAACGACATCGCATTCATCGGTGTCGAGCATCCCGAGCACGGCCCCGGCCTCGACCTCTGGGTCGGCGGCGGACTGTCGACGAACCCGATGCTTGCCCAGCGCGTCGGCGCCTGGATTCCGCTCGACGAGGTCCCCGACGTCTGGGAAGGCGTCGTGTCGATCTTCCGCGACTACGGCTACCGCCGTCTGCGCGCCAAAGCCAGGCTGAAGTTCCTCATCAAGGACTGGGGTATCGAGAAGTTCCGCCAGGTGCTCGAGGACGAGTACCTGCACCGCAAGCTGATCGACGGCCCCGGCCCCACCCCGCTCACGCAGCCACGTGACCACGTCGGCGTGCAGAAGCTCAAGAACGGCCTCAACGCAGTCGGATTCGCCGCCATTGCCGGGCGCGTGACCGGCACCAAGCTCACCGCTGTCGCCGACGCCGCCGAGCGCGTCGGCTCCGACCGCATCCGGTTCACGCCGTACCAGAAGCTCGTCGTGCTCGACGTCGCCGACGACAAGGTCGAGGAACTCATCGCCGATCTGGCCAAGCTCGGACTCGTCGCCCGTGCGTCGAACTGGCGTCGAAATCTGATGGCCTGCAGCGGAATCGAGTTCTGCAAGCTCTCGTTCACCGAGACGCGCAAGCGCTCGCAGGTCCTCGTTCCCGAGCTCGAAGAGCGCCTGGCCGACATCAACGCCGAGCTCGACGTCCCCATCACGGTGAACATCAACGGCTGCCCCAACTCGTGCGCGCGTTCACAGATCGCCGACATCGGATTCAAGGGCCAGCTCGTCGAGGACGCCGACGGCGGACAGACCGAGGGCTTCCAGGTACACCTGGGCGGCAGCCTCGGCCAGGATGCGGGCTTCGGCCGAAAACTGCGCCAGCACAAGGTGACATCCACCGAGCTCGGCGACTACATCGAACGCGTGGTCCGCAACTTCGTCGACCAACGCGAAGAAGGCGAGCGGTTCGCACAGTGGGCAGTGCGTGCCGACGAGGAGGCATTGCGATGACGACGAGCACCCAGAGCAGAACCGGACGGCGGTTCAGCGAGGACGAGTTGCGTGAGATCGCTGCACGCGGCGCAGCGGAACTCGGCGACAGCGCAACTCCCGAGGAGTTGCTGCGCTGGACGGCGGAGACGTTCGGCGACAACTTCGTCGTCGCGTCGAACATGCAGGATGCCGCGCTCGTCGATCTCGCCGTCAAGCACGTCGACCGTGACCTGCTCGACGGCGACCCGGTGAAGGTGCTGTTCCTCGACACCGGCTACCACTTCGCGGAGACGATCGGCACCCGTGACGCCGTCGAGCAGGTGTACGGAGTCGAACTTATCAATCTCACTCCCGAGCACACCGTCGCCGAGCAGGACGAGCTGTTGGGCCGCAACCTGTTTGCCCGCAATCCCGGCGAGTGCTGCCGGCTGCGCAAGGTGGTCCCGCTGAAGGCAGGCCTGAGCAACTACGACGCGTGGGTCACGGGCATCCGACGCGTCGAGGCCCCCACCCGGGCGAACGCACCGCTCATCTCCTTCGACGAAGGTTTCGGCCTGGTCAAGATCAATCCGATCGCCGCATGGTCGGACGAGCAGATGCAGCAGTACATCGACGCCAACGGCGTCCTCGTCAATCCCCTTGTCGACGAAGGCTATCCGTCGATCGGCTGTGCACCGTGCACCGCGAAACCCGAACCCGGATCCGATCCGCGCAGTGGCCGCTGGGCCGGACGCGCCAAGACAGAATGTGGGCTCCACGCATGACCATCATCGACACCTCAGCCAGCACAGGACGTGACGTGACCGAACCCGATGACTTCACCACGCTCGACGCACTCGAGTCCGAAGCCATCCACATCTTCCGCGAGGTGGCGGGCGAGTTCGAACGACCGGTGATCCTCTTCTCCGGCGGCAAGGACTCGACGGTACTGCTGCACGTCGCACTCAAGGCGTTCTGGCCTGCGCCGCTTCCGTTTTCGCTGCTCCACGTCGACACCGGGCACAACCTGCCCGAGGTACTCGACTTCCGCGACCAGGTGGTCGAGCGCCACAACCTCCGCTTGCACGTGGCGAAGGTCGAGGACTACCTCGCCGACGGTCGGCTGACCGAGCGGCCCGACGGTGTGCGCAACCCGCTGCAGACCATCCCGCTTCTCGATGCGATCACCGAGAACCGCTTCGACGCGGTCTTCGGCGGTGGCCGCCGCGACGAGGAGCGTTCGCGCGCCAAGGAGCGGATCTTCTCGCTGCGCAACGCGTTTGGACAGTGGGATCCCAAGCGCCAACGTCCTGAGCTGTGGAACCTCTACAACGGTCGGCACGCTCCGGGCGAGCACGTCCGCGTGTTCCCGCTGTCGAACTGGACCGAGCTCGACGTCTGGCGTTACATCACACGCGAACAGGTGCTGCTCCCCCCGATCTACTACGCCCACGAGCGCGAGGTCTTCCAGCGCGACGGGATGTGGATGACGTCCGGTTCGTGGGGCGGTCCGCGCGAAGGCGAAGAGGTGCAACGACTCTCGGTGCGCTACCGCACCGTCGGCGACGGCTCGACGACCGGCGCGGTGCTCTCCGATGCCGCAACCAACGACGCGGTCCTCGCAGAGGTCGCCGCGTCCCGACTGACCGAGCGCGGCGCAACCCGTGGCGACGATCGCGTCTCCGAAGCCGCCATGGAAGACCGCAAGCGCGAAGGATATTTCTGATGGCATCGACCACCCAGCACGTCCCCGACCTGCTCCGCATCGCGACCGCGGGCAGCGTCGACGACGGCAAGTCCACCCTCGTGGGACGCCTGTTGTACGACACCAAATCGGTGCTGGCAGACCAGATCGACGCCGTGACCAAGGCATCGGTCGACCGCGGTCTCGAAGGACCCGACCTCTCGCTGCTCGTCGACGGACTGCGCGCCGAGCGCGAGCAGGGCATCACCATCGACGTCGCGTATCGCTACTTCGCCACCCCTGCACGGTCTTTCGTGTTGGCCGACACCCCCGGCCACGTCCAGTACACCCGCAACACGGTGTCCGGCGCGTCCACAGCACAGCTGGTGATGCTGCTCGTCGACGCCCGCAACGGCGTCGTCGCCCAGACGCGACGTCATGCCGCGGTCATGGCACTGCTCGGTGTGCCGCAACTCGTGCTGGCAGTCAACAAGATCGACCTCGTCGACGACGCCGCGTCGGTCTTCGCGGAGATCTCGGCCGATTTCGGCGAGCTGACCCGCACGCTCGGCTGGTCGCCCGAGCAGGTCACCGCGATCCCGGTATCGGCACTGCATGGCGACAACGTCGCCATCCGCTCCGAGAACACCCCGTTCTACGACGGTCCGACGCTCATCGAGCACCTCGAGACGGTCCCCAATGCAGTCGAGCGCCACGACGAGGTCGGGCTGCGTTTCCCGGTGCAGTACGTCATCCGTCCCCGCACGCCGGAGTACCCCGACTACCGCGGCTACGCCGGGCAGATCGCTGCGGGCCGTGTCTCGGTGGGAGACGAGGTCGTCGTGCTGCCGTCAGGCGTCCGGACCACCGTGACCCAGATCGACACGGCCGACGGCCAGTTGGCGACGGCACACACCGGCCGCAGCGTCACGCTGCTGCTCGCCGACGACGTCGACATCTCGCGCGGCGATCTCATCGCCGCGGTTGCCGACGCGCCGGAGCCGATCGCTCAGTTCACCGCGACGGTGTGCTGGCTCGCCGAGAAGCCGCTGCGCCCAGGCGCGCGGCTGCTCCTCAAGCACGGTACCAAGACCACTCAGGCCATCGTCGGTGGACTCGACGCCCTGTTCGACGAGCAGAACCTGACACTCGTCGACGCCCCGGACACCGTGGAGCTCAACCAGATCGGCCGCATCACCGTGCAGACCGCGGAGCCGATCCCCGCGGACGACTACCAGGTGAGTCGCGAGTCGGGCAGCTTCCTGCTGATCGATCCGCAGGGCGGCAACACCCTCGCAGCAGGGCTGGTGGGCGACGCGCTGTCGACGCTGCACCTCAAAGAGTTGGTGTGACCCCGACGCTGTTACTCGTCGCGCACGGTAGCCGAGATCCGAGGTTCGGTGACACGGCGCGGCGCGTTCGGTCGGCGGTGGCGCGGCGACTGCCGGGTGTGTCGGTCGGTCTGAGTTTTCTGGACCTCGATACCCCCTCGGTGGCAGACGAACTCGCCGCCGTCGCGGGCGACTGCGTTGTGGTGCCGCTACTGCTGGCACCTGGGTATCACAGCGACGTGGACCTACCTGCAGTGGTCGATGAGCATCGTCGAGGAAGCGTCGTGATCACCCCCGTCGTCGGCTCGTATCGATTGACCGATGCCCTCGCCGATCGTCTCGACGAGGCAGGCACGCAACCTGGCGACGGCATCGTCGTCACGGCGGTCGGGTCGACCAATCCTGCTGCCGCACACGTGGTCCGACGCCGAGCCATCGAACTCTCGACACGTCTGCACCGCCCGGTCGAGGTGGTCTTCGCGACCAGGCTCGGTTCCGGCGACATCATGCTGCGCAACGCGATTCGACGACTCCGCACCGCGGGCGCGCGACGAATCGCGCTGAGTCCGTACTTCCTGTCCGCGGGCCTGCTGACGGAGCGGGTCGAAGCCGCCCTCGACCGCTTGGTGTCGGATGCCGTGGTTGCGGGACCGATCGGCACGCATCCCGCACTCGTCGATGCGGTCGCCGACTCCTATCGCAGCGCCGTCGTCCGGCCGCCGCTCGCGCCGGTCATCTCGCAGTTCTGACGGCCACGGACCGCGGCAGCACTAACGCCGCGCGCCCACCATCCCGTCGAGTGCGCCGTAGTACACCTGCGTGAGAAACCGCATCGCCTCCGCCATGGTCATGCCTTCGGCGACGAGATCGAGAACCTCGCGGGGATCGTAGATCTGGTTGTAGAGGAACAGCGCGTGGTCGAAATGCTCATCGCCGATTCCCTTGCTGCGCAACACCGCCCGCACCGGGCGCTCCCATGCGTCCCGAACCGTCTGGATCACGGGATCGCCTTCGCGCAGTCGCTCGAGGAAGCCGACGGGACGACGGAGGTGGACCATCGCGGGACCGTTGACCTCGAGAACTTCGCCGAGCTTGCCGACCACGTCCTCGAACAACTCGGTACCCGATTTCGTCGAGTCATGACTGTAGTCACGAAGCTCCACGATCACCCCGTGCAGGTACTCGCGCAGCAGACTCTCCAACGACGAGAAGTACCGGTAGACGGTGGCAGTACCCACGCCTGCCCGCTCCGCGATCAGCGGGATACTGGCGTTCTGGAAATCGTCTCTCAGAACCTCACCCGCTGCCGCCAGGATTCGACGACGATTACGCACCGCATCCTTGCGCATCGGGGCCGACGTCGTCACCACGAATCTCTCCCTCACACAGTGCAGATCCCGCTGAAGATGCGAGATTTCCGGATTTCATGGTACTCCCCCTCGAGGCAGCACCACCTGTCCGTAGTGAGAGGTGCCTCTCAGCGAGTCAGTCGAGTCCGTACGCACGGAGAGTCTCGCCGAGACCGAGCAGTTCGACGGTCGAGGTGCCTTCGGCGATACGACGGCGATAGTCGGTCTCTTTGTCCTCACGCAGCTGAGCCAGTCGCAGCGACTCATCGAGTTCGTCGGCGGGCACAACGACCAGACCGTCGCGATCACCGACGATGATGTCGCCCCGATGCACCACCGTGCCGGCGATGCTCACCGGTTCGCCGATCGAGCCTCGGTACGTCTTCGTGGTGCCACGGATGCAGAGACCGCGGGCGAAGACGGGAAACTTCATGTCGGACAGTTCGGCTGCATCGCGTACCGCACCGTCGATCACCAGGCCGGCAATTCCACGATGCTTGGCGGCGGTGGCGAGCACGTCGCCCCACGCCCCGGCGCCGAGGTAGCCGTGTGCGTCGGCGACCAGGACGTCACCCGGCTGGGCGTGAGCCAGGGCGGCATGAAGCATCAGGTTGTCGCCGGGCCCCACATCGACCGTCAATGCGCGGCCTACGAGAACCGACGAGGAGTCGAGCGGCTTGATCGCCGGGTCGATCGACCCCCGCTGTCCTTGTGCCTCGTAGATGGTGGCGGCGCCGAGTGCACCGAGACGGGCACACGTGTCGGGAGTCAGCGCAGGTGAAACGGTCGATGCCGTCATGGGTGAAGCCTTTCGTTGTGGGATAACTGATTTCACAGACTCTTGAAGACCCGCTCGAGGCGGTCGAACCCCTCGGTCAGCGTCGGGATGTCGGCCGCAAAGGACAGACGCACGTGCCCCTCCCCCGACGGCCCGTACTCGGCGCCCGCACGGACCGCGACGCCGCCGTCACGCAGCAACGCCACGACGTCGGCCGATGGCAGATCTCCCGGATACTTGATCAGGGCATAGAAGGCCCCCTCCGGGGCGACCATCGACGCGCCGTCGATCTGCGCGACCCTCTCGACGACGAACTGCCTTCTGCGCCGATACTCTTCGAGCATCGGAGTGGCCAGCTGATCACCCTCGGTGAGCGCGACGATCGATGCGCGCTGAACCGCACTGTTGATCGCGCTGTTCATCGTGCGGTGAACCAGACGGACAGCAGGCATCAGGCCCTTCGGTCCGATCACGTAGCCGATACGCCATCCGGTCATCGCGTAGGTCTTCGACAGCGTCTGAACATAGATCAACCGATCGAGCAATTCGGGTACCGCGAGGGCGGGAACGAACGGCTCGTCGCCGTACACCAGGAATCCGTAGGCCTCATCGACGAGCACAAGCGTGTCGTCGTCTAGCACGCCCGGTAGTGCCGCGAGTTCGGAGGCGCCCAGTACCGCACCGGTCGGATTCGACGGATTGCAGACGATCAGGAGGCGAGCTCCCACGGATTCTGCAGCGATGGCGTCGAGATCGAGATGGTGATCCGAGGTCAGTGGAACCGGGACCGCGATTCCGCCCGCCAACGCAACCGCATCGACGTACAACGAATACGTCGGTTCCGGGAGCAACACCCGGTCGCCGGGATCGACCATGGCCAGAACCGCAGCGGTGATCCCCGCTGCGCCGCCATGACTGACCAAGACATCCGTCGGATCGATCTCGGTGCCGGCCAATTCGGTTGCCTGCGCGGCTATCAGAGCACGCAGCTCCGGGTCACCGTTCATGTCCGCATAGTGCGTATGCCCGGAGCGCAACGCGTCGATAGCTGCGTTGATGATCACTTCCGGCGTGTCGAAATCCGGTTCGCCCATGTCGAGCGCGATCACGTCGCCTGAGGGGCGCCCGCCCGACGGCCGACGCGAGGCCTGCTGGATGCGGGTGGCCGCGAGTGAAGTCCGCTGAGTCACATTGATGTCCTTGTAAGAGTTAGCTGCGCGGGGACAAACTGGGATCTGTCTATCGTTTTTCTATTGTGCATCTCACTCACAGGAACGTCAACATGCGATTTTTCCTGCATGCTCGCCTGCACAAGGCCAATCTAACTGGTACTGTCACATCACTTAGTAGTTCACGAGCTTCGAGGAATCATGACCGGAATCACGCACGACAACGGCAAGCGCTTCGACAATGCCTCGGTGACCACGCCGCTCGAGTTCGATGACCTCGCGCGACTGACGGTGCTTGGGCCGGACGCGATCGATGTCGATCTTCGGCTTTCTGACGACTCCGATTCCCCCGCGGCGTCGCTGCGCCTCTACACGGGCGGGTTGCGCGCACCGCTGAGCAAGATCCTGCCGATCTTCGACGGCCTCGGCATCGAGGTCATCGAAGAGCACCCGTATTCGGTCCGCCTCGACAACGGAGCGGTGGGGCGGGTGTTCGGTTTCGACATCACCCTGCCCGACGCTGCCCGCGACCATCCAGGCATCGGCACCGAGATCGCCGCAGCCTTCAGCGCCATTTGGGCCGGTCAGGTCGAAAGCGATCGCCTCAACGCGCTGGTGACCGAAGTCGGCCTTTCCTGCCGACAGGTCGTGGTGTTGCGGATGTACACACACTTTCTCCGCCAGACGCCCATCGGTGTCACTCCGGGCCGAATCGAGCAGATCCTGCGTGACAATGCCGAGACGAGCGCCGCTCTCGTGCACCTCTTCGAGATCCTGCACGACCCCGAGCACGATCCGACGACGCGCGGGCGACGCGCCGAGCAGGCGACCGTCGAACTGCTCGAGGCCATTGATGCGGTGCGGGAGCTCGACGCCGACCGCGTATTGCGGACCCTTCTCGAATTGATCAACGCGACACTGCGTACCACGTTCTTCGTCACCGACCTCACCAACGCCGACGACAATTGCGTTGCCGTCAAACTCGATTCACGAAGTGTCGGGCTCCTCCCTCAGCCCAGACCGCACTTCGAGACGTTCGTCTACTCACCGCGCGTCGAGGGCGCGCACCTGCGGCTGGGTTCGGTGGCCCGTGGTGGCCTGCGGTGGTCGGATAGACGAGAGGATTTCCGCACCGAGATCCTCGGCCTGGTCAAGGCGCAGGCGGTGAAGAACTCCGTGATCGTTCCCGCCGGCGCGAAGGGTGGATTCGTCGTCAAGCGTCCGCCGGCGGCCACCGGGGACGCTGGTGCCGACAGGGATGCACTGCACCGCGAGGGCGTCGAGTGCTACCGGCAATTCGTCTCCGCACTGCTGAGACTGACCGACAACCTCGATCGAGCAACAGGAGAGGTCAGTCCGGCTCCGGGAATCGTTCGTCATGATGGGGACGACTCATATCTGGTGGTGGCCGCAGACAAGGGAACCGCCACGTTCTCCGATATCGCCAACGCCGAATCGGTTCGCCACGGCTTCTGGCTCGGAGACGCGTTCGCCTCCGGCGGCTCTGTCGGATACGACCACAAGGCGATGGGTATCACCGCTCGCGGTGCCTGGGTGAGCGTCACACGGCACTTCCGCGAACTCGGTATCGACGTCGATACGGACGACATCACCGCCGTCGGCATCGGTGACATGAGCGGCGACGTGTTCGGCAACGGCATGCTGTGTTCGCCACACGTGCGGCTCGTGGCGGCATTCAACCACCGCCATATCTTCATCGACCCCGATCCCGATGCTGCACAGTCCTATACAGAAAGGCGACGACTGTTCGACACCCCCCGGTCGTCGTGGGCCGACTACTCCCCCGACCTCATCTCACGCGGCGGCGGAGTGTTCGACCGGTCGAGCAAGTCCGTTCCTCTGACGCCGGAGATCCGCGCAGCGCTCGACATCGCACCGAACACGCAGCGACTGACACCGGCCGAGTTGATCCGTGCCATCCTGACCGCTCCCGTCGATCTTCTGTGGAACGGCGGCATCGGGACCTATGCGAAGTCGGATACGGAGACGCACGCGGACGTCGGCGACAAGTCCAACGACGACGTCCGCGTGAACGCGTCGGAGCTGCGCTGCCGCGTCGTCGGCGAGGGCGGCAACCTCGGCTTCACGCAGCTGGCCCGGATCGACTACTCTCTGGCCGGCGGACGCATCAACACCGACGCCGTCGACAACTCGGCGGGTGTCAACTGCTCCGATCACGAGGTCAACATCAAGATCGTTCTCGATGCGCTCGTCGACGACGACAAACTCTCCGACACACAACGTTCCAACCTGCTCGCCGCCATGACCGAATCCGTTGCTGATCTGGTGCTGACCGACAATCACGCACACAACGAGCTGATGGGTGTAGCGCGCACCGAATCACTGGCGCTGGCAACAACATATCGGCGATTGGTCACTGCACTCGAGAACGAGGCAGGCCTCGACCGAGCGGTGGAGACGCTGCCGACCGACAAAGAAATCGCCAAACGAATCGAGCGCACCGGTATCGCACTGACGTCACCGGAACTCTGCACGGTGATGGCCTACACCAAACTGTTGATCAAGAGTGAGCTGCTCGCCGACGACACCATCGACGACCCGCACTTCGACTCGATGCTGAGCGACTACTTCCCGACCCGTCTGTCCGAGGGCGAGTGTGCCGGAGCCGTCGCCGCCGCGATCGCCGCCCACCCGTTGCGCCGCGAAATCGTCGCCACCCAGCTCGCCAACCGCATCGTCGACATCGCAGGAATCACATTCGTGCAGCGCCTCCGTGAGGAAACCGGGGCCACGACCTCCGACGCTGCTCGCGCATTTGCCACGGTCACCGAACTCTTCGACCTCCATTCGATCTGGCGGCGCATCGAGATCTCCGGCCACCCCACCGAGGTCACCGACGAACTGGTGACAGAGGCCAGGCGGGTGATCGACCGGGCGACTCGGTGGCTGCTCACCAATCGTCCTCAGCCACTGCAGATCTCGACGTCAGTTCGTCGATTCGCACCCGCTATCGCGGAACTCCGGGCCAACGTACCGCACTGGCAGCAGGACTACGACCGTGCCAATGTAGCCGAACGAACCGCCGACGTGCTGGCAGGAGGCGCGCGGCCGGACCTGGTCGACGACGTCTACGGACTGCTGGACCTCTTCTGCCTGCTCGATATCGTCGAGATCGGCCACGTCACAGACGATTCGCGCGAGAGCATCGGTGAGATGTACTTCCTGGCAAAAGACCGGACGCAGGTGAGTCGCGTGCTGATGGAGGTGTCGGGACTCCGACGAGATGATCAGTGGAATGCGTTGGCACGTTTGGCCTTACGCGAAGAGTTGTACGCCTCGACGCGGTCGCTCACCATCGACATCCTGAGCACCACCGATTCGGCGACCGACGTCGCGACGCGGTTCGTCGAATGGGAACAGGTCAACGCCACCCGACTACAGCGGTCGCACTCCATGCTCGCGAAACTCGATCAGCGACAATCGTTTGATCTGGCCACTCTTTCGGTGGCCGCACGCTACATCCGTCGGATGGTCTCGCAGGCCGCACAACCATTGACCTCGGTGTAAATCATTCGACGAGCACGTCCGCAAAGAAGTGCGTCGGCGAGGCACGCTGCGACAACCGACTGCGCCGAGTCCACGACGCGGAGCGCCTCAGACCTCGGATAGGGCGGGTACCTTGGTCGCGCGAGCGTAGATCGCCTCCCCGGGCTGCAAGTGCAGCGCATTGGCATCACCGCGGGTGATCTGTGCCTGGAACTCATCCCCGTTCGCCACGGCGACCAATTCGACCCTCGTCTCGAACCCGAGGTTGACCACGCGCTGCACAGTGGCCTTGATGACCCCGGTGTCGAGTGACGCATCGGCGGCGGGAAGTGCAAGCTCAGGGTTGCGTCCGATACGAATGTCGTGCGGACGAACGAGTTCTCCGTTGAGCCGTACCGTCGAACCGAGGAACGATGCCACGAAGGGATTGACCGGGCGATCGTAGAGATCGTCAGGTGCGCCGATCTGCTCGATCCTGCCCTTGTTCAGCACAGCGATACGGTCGCTCACATCGAGCGCCTCCTGCTGGTCGTGTGTCACCAGCACCGTGGTCACCTGCATGTCCTCGTGCAAGCGGCGCAACCACTTTCGGAGATCCTCGCGCACCTTCGCATCGAGTGCACCGAAGGGCTCGTCGAGCAACAACACCTTGGGATCGACGGCCAGGGCACGGGCAAGCGCCATGCGCTGGCGCTGACCACCGGAAAGCTGTGCGGGAAAACGCTTCTGGAAGACGGTCAGTCCGACGATGTCGAGCAACTCGTCGACCTTGGCGTCGATGTCCTTCTTCGAGCGCTTACGGATCTTCAGACCGAATGCGATGTTGTCCCGCACGGTGAGGTGTTTGAACGCCGCGTAGTGCTGGAATACGAAGCCGATGTCGCGCTTCTGCGGTGAAGCACCCGAGACATCGTCACCGTTGATGACGATGGTTCCCGAGTCGAGATCGTCGAGTCCGGCGATCGCCCGCAGGAGCGTCGACTTTCCGCTGCCCGACGGGCCGAGCAGTGACGTCAGGGATCCGGCTGGGATCTCGATCGACACGTCATCGAGTGCTGCGAAATCGCCGTATCGCTTGTTGGCACCTACCACCGAGATGGACATGTCAGACTCTTTCTTTTTCGTGAAGCACCTGCTGCGAATCGATGTTCTCGGGCGCATACGGCGGGGTCAGATGGATGTCGTCCGGCGCGGTGTCGTCGCCGGTGGTGGCGCTCGCCTCGGCATACCGGTTGCGGGCACGTCGGTCGACGAACGACATCGCCACGAGGACGAGGACGGCCACGAGCATCAGGAGTGTCGCGGCAGCGTAGGCACCGTACTCGTTGTAGTCGTCGGTGTAGCGCGAGTGCACCAGAAGTGTCAGCGTCTGGGAGATGCCCGGATAGTTCGACGACACCATCGTCACTGCGCCGTACTCGCCGAGTGCACGGGCGACAGTCAGCACAATGCCGTAGGTGAGTCCCCAGCGGATGGCGGGCAAAGTGATGCGCCAGAACGTTTGCCACCCGCTCGCGCCGAGGGTCGCCGCTGCCTGTTCCTGTTCGGTGCCGATCTCGCGGAGCACCGGCTCCACTTCTCGTGCGACGAACGGAAGCGTCACGAACAGCGTTGCCAACACCAGGCCGGGGAATCCGAAGATCACGCGGAAGCCGAGACTCTCCACTCCTCCGAACCAGCCACCGTAGCCCCACAGCAGGATCAAGGCGACACCCGCGACGACCGGCGACACCGCGAACGGGAGATCGACGACAGCCTGCAGGAATCCCTTGCCCGGGAAGCGTCCGCGGGCGAGCGCGAGCGCGATGATGATGCCGAAGATCACGTTCAGTGGGACGACGATGACGACGATCAACAAGCTCAGCTGCAACGCCGAGATGGCCGCAGGAGTGGTGATCCACTCCCAGAACTGCCCGAGACCGTGTTCGAACGAACGCCAGAAGATGAGTGCCACCGGCACGATCAGCAGGATGAACAGGTAGACGAGTGCGATGGCGCGCAGCCCGTACCGGGTCTTCGCCGATAGCTTCATCGGTCGAGCTCCTCACGCTTGGTCTGACGCTGCCCGACGATCCGCAAGACGAGCAGCGCGACGAAGGCGATCAGCAGGAGTACGACCGAGATGGCGGCGGCATTGACCGGCTCGTCGATCTCGATCTGCTGCTGGATGTATTGCGAGGCGACCTGGGTCTTGCCGGGGATGTTGCCGCCGATCAGAACGACCGACCCGAATTCGCCGATCGCCCTCGTGAAGGCCAGACCCGCTCCCGTGAGAATTGCGGGGAGGAGAGCCGGGAGCACGATCTTGCGGAAGATGGTCCCGTTGTTCGCCCCTAGCACGGCGGCTGCCTCCTCGACGTCGGTGTCGAGTTCGATCAGCACCGGCTGGACCTGACGAACCACGAAGGGCAACGTGACGAACGTCAGCGCGATGATCAGTGCAGGCTTGGTCGCGGCGAGGTGGATGTCGACGGGACTGTTGGGGCCGTACAGCGACAGCAGCACCAGGCTGGCGACGATCGTGGGCAGCGCGAACGGAAGATCGATGATCGCGTTGACGAACCCCTTGCCGCGGAAGTCATCTCGCACCAGCACCCACGCGATGATGGTGCCGAAGACCACGTTGATTACGGCGGCGAAGATCGAGACGAGCACCGTGATCCAGATCGCGTCGAGCGCGTTCTCGTCGGTCACCGCGTCCCAGAAGCCGCTCCACCCGTTGTCGAACGACTGCACGGTGATCGCGGCCAGCGGCAGCAACACGATGATGCTCAGCCACAGCCATGCCGTACCGATGGCCGCGGGACTGACTCCGGCGAATGTTCGCGACCGTCCCAGAAATCCCTTGGGCGGCAGCGAACTCGACGACTGCGAGGTCGGCGCGGACGTGGTCTCGTTCGCCACCTCGCCCGTGGCCGTCACTGCTTGCTGCCTTCGTTGTAGATCTTGGTGATCGCACCCTTGGTACCGAACAACGCGTTGTCCACGGCCTTCCACCCCTTCAGGTCTTTGCCTTTGTTCTTGGCGGCGGTGCCTTTACCCAGGGTCTTACCGAGCTCGTCTATTGTCCAGAGTTTCGTGATGTCGCCGGGGAAAAGTGCCTTGGTCTCGGAGATAACCGACGGTACGACCGGACGGAAGCCCTGCTTGGCCCAAATACGTTGCGCCTCATCGGTGAACAGATAGTCGACGAAGGCTTTGGCTGCAGGCAGGTCCTTCGAGGTGTTCACGACGGCGACAGGATTCTCGATCTTGAACGTCTCCGGAGGAATCAGGTACTCGACCTGTGCGCTCTGCGCAGCACCGGCGTTCTTACGCTGCAGCATGATCGCTTCGTTCTCGTAACTGATCAGCACGTCGCCCTGGCCCTGCTGGAAGGTCGTCGTCGCCTCGCGCCCGGACTTGGGACGCACGGCGACGTGGTTGTGCACCAGATCGCTCACATAGTCCAAACCGGCCTGCGGGTTCTTGCCTCCCTGACTCTTCGCCGCGTAGGGCGCGAGAAGGTTCCATTTCGCCGAACCGGAACTACCCGGGTCGGGCGTGATCACCTGGACGCCGGGCTTGAGCAAATCGTCCCAGCTGTGGATGTTCTTGGGATTGCCCTTACGCACCACGAGCGCGACAACGGAGCCGAACGGTGTGCTGTTGTACGGCTCGGCCTTCTTCCAGTCCTCGTCGACGAGTCCTGCCTTGACCAGACGGGTCACGTCGGGTTCGACCGAGAAGTTCACGACGTCTGCCGGGACGTGACGAGCCACTTTGCGCGACTGGTCACCCGAGGCGCCGTACGACGCCGAGAAGCCGATGTCTCGCCCCTGGTCTGTCGCGCGGAACGCGGGAATGATCTTGTCGAAGCCGGGTTTCGGCGTTGCGTACGCAACGAGGTCGAGGTGACGACTGCCGCTGGAGATGTCGACACCGTCGGGCGTGTCCGTCGAGCCGCCACCACAACCGGCGACCAGTGCGACGGTCAGCGCCAGCAGGCACGCCACAATCGGGACACGCCTCTTGCGGGCCAGACTTGGACTCACGAAACCCTCCACCACGGTTCCCGGCATGCGGGACTTCGCGGCCGGAGCAGAATCACGCTAGCAACGTCGAGCACATGCCCCAAAGACGAGAACGACGGCCCGTCGGTGGGAGTTGACGACTCAGCGCGTCAGTAGCCAGGCGAGAACGACAAGAACGACGAGCGCGAGCAGCGCCCAGGTCACCCGTGACTTGATCACCGCGGTCACAGCCCCTTTCCGTCGTCGTCGGCGAACCGACGACGATCGAACACGGTCATCACGGCTTCCACCAGCACATTCAGGATCAATGCGATACCGACGGCGACGGGGACAACGACCACGAGGGTGACCAGAAGCTGTGGAACGAACGACAGTCCTGTCAGCCACTCTTCGACCGAATCCCACCACGCGAGGAAGCTGTCCATGCCTGTCACCTCGTTTCGGCCCGGACACCGCCGAGTTTTGTTCAGTGTGATTCGAATTCAGGGCCGAGTCGGCGATCGCCGTGGGTTCGGGCACCGTGATGAGCTCGAGTGCCGCGAACAGGCGGCTAGGCCATGGTATCGAAAACGTTTACTCGGCTACCGGCCGCTCCCGTCAGCTCACCGCGACGACCAGCCGACCGTCGGCGCACATCTCAGTCCAGCCGCCACGACTCGTACGCGCGCGGATCGCCGATCGGCTCCATGTGAATGCTGACACGCAGATGATCGAGTTCGGCGTGTAACTCGTCCTCGACGCGCTCTGCCAGGTCGTGGCCGCGCTCGACCGACCATGCGCCCGGAACGAGCATGTGCATCTGCACGAACCGCTCGTGGCCTGCTTCCCGCGTGCGCAGATCGTGGAAAAGCACTTCGTCCGAGCGGAATCGGTCGAGCACCTGATTGACCGTGGCGAGATCGTCGGCGGGTAGGGCGGCGTCGAGGAGGCCGTCACCCGAACGCCAGATGAGGCGACCACCGACGACGAGGATATTGACGGCGACGAGGATCGCCACGATCGAGTCCAGCGGCAGCCATCCCGTGACCGCGACCAGGAACACACCCACGATCACTCCGATCGTGGTCCAGACGTCGGTGAGCAGATGCTTGCCGTCGGCCTCGAGTGTCATCGACCGATGACGCTTACCGGCACGAAGCAGGACGACGGCGACGACTCCGTTGAGAACGGTTGCGGCGACCGAGATCGCGAGACCGAGTCCGACCGATTCCAACTCGGCGGGATGCAGGAGGCGATCGACGGCGGCGTAGATGATCGCGATCGCGGCGGCGACGATCAGTACTCCCTCGAACACCGCCGAGAAGTACTCTGCCTTCGCGTGGCCGAAATTGTGTTCGGCGTCCGCGGGTTTGGCGACGACTCGCAACGCGACGAAGGCTGCGACAGCCGCCACGAGATTGACCAACGACTCCAGTGCGTCCGACAGCAGGCCCACCGAGCCGCTGACGCGCCAAGCAATCAGCTTCATCACGATCACCACGATCGCCGTGGCGATGCTCAACAGTGCGTAGCGGGTCAGATCCGGCCGCGTCTGAGACGGTGCGCTTGCCATTGCGCCATTTCATCACGCATTCCGCTGTCGATGGGAGTGCCACGAGATCGGCCACCTGATGGGGCCTTCTTACTTGGTCGAAAAGTCGCCTAGCGCGGTCCCATTTCCCCCATGTGAGACCCGACTATCAGACATTCCCTCTGCCGAACCCTCTCTAGCAGGACTTCTGGACGCAGAACCATGGACAACTACCGATCGAAATCACTCGTTTCGAGACAATGAGAGACCGATATACAACTTTCACAGCGTCCTCGGCACCCCACGGCACAGGCTTGATACCTATACCTACTGTTCAGACGCTTACGTTCCCGTCATGTAAACAGTTTCGCGATTCGGTAGACAAACCGTCGAACTGAGAGCACAGTATTACTTAATCCATCCACTCTATGAAGGAGATCACATGTCCACCACCGTTGACTCGGAGTCCGGACTCTCCGACCCCGCAGTCGCCATGGTCCGGATGAGTCACGTCGACAAGTACTTCGGCGACCTGCACGTGCTGCGTGACATCGACCTCGACGTCGCCCGAGGTGAGGTCGTCGTTGTTCTCGGCCCCTCGGGGTCCGGAAAGTCCACGCTGTGCCGCACACTCAATCGTCTCGAGACGATCAGCAGCGGCTCCATCGAGATCAACGGCACACCACTGCCCGACGAGGGCAGCGACCTGACACGTCTACGCGCAGACGTCGGAATGGTGTTCCAGTCGTTCAATCTCTTCGGTCACAAGACGATTCTCGACAACGTGATGCTCGCACCGCGCAAGGTGCGCAAACGAGACAAGGAGAGCGTCCGCGACGATGCGATGGCACTGCTCGAACGCGTGGGGATCGCAAACCAGGCGGCGAAATACCCCAATCAACTGTCCGGCGGGCAGCAACAGCGCGTGGCCATCGCCCGCGCTCTCGCCATGCGACCTTCACTGATGCTGTTCGACGAGCCCACCTCGGCACTCGATCCGGAGATGGTCAACGAGGTGCTCGATGTGATGACCGATCTCGCCAAGGAAGGCATGACCATGCTCGTGGTCACCCACGAGATGGGATTCGCACGCCGCGCCGCCGACCGTGTGGTGTTCATGGCCGAGGGTGAGATCGTCGAGCAGGGAACGCCTGACGACTTCTTCGACAACCCGCAGACCGAGAGGGCGCGCGACTTCCTCAGTCGCGTGCTGGCTCACTGATCTCGAGAGTTCCTATCATGAAACGAACTTCGATCGTCGCAGGCATCATCGCCCTGCTCGCCATGACGACCCTCATCGCCGGCTGCGGCGGCGGAAGCGGCTCGTCGAAGACTCTGACCATCGGCGTCGCTGTCGATCGACCCGGCATCAGCATGAAGAACGCCGACGGGACCATCACCGGATTCGACGCCGACACAGCCCGATTCATCGCCAAAGAACTCGGTGTGGACGAAGACAACATCACCTGGGTCGAGACGCCTACCCCCCAGCGCGAGACCATGTTGCAGAACAGACAGGTCGACTACATCGTCTCGGCGTACTCGATCACCGACGCCCGTAAGGAAAAAGTCGACTTCGCCGGCCCCTACTTTGTCGCTGGACAGAGTTTGCTGGTCCGTAAGGACGACGACACGATCACCGGTCCGACGTCTCTCAACGGGAACAAGAAGCTTTGCGCCCCGGCAGGTTCCACGCCCGCACAGAACATCAAGAAGAAGTACAGCCGGGATGTGCAGCTGCAGCAGTACGACACCCTCGCAGCCTGCGTCGAGGCGCTCAAGAACGGCGCAGTCGATGCGGTGACCACCGACGACGCGGTGCTGGCCGGGTATGCCGCACGCAGCGCAGGCCAGCTGAAACTCGCCGGCGCGCCGTTCTCCAATGAACTCTACGGCGTCGGTGTACACAAGGGGAACGACAACCTCCGCGAGAAGATCAACGATGCGCTCCAGAAGTACATCGACTCCGGCGCCTGGAAAGCGTCTTTCGACCGCAATCTCGGCCCCTCCGGCTACCCGGCACCCACCCCACCGCAGATCGACCGATACACGAGGTCTGACTCTGCTGCAGCGGATTCGAGTTCGCGGGTCTCCTCCTACGGCGGACAGATGGTCTCGGCCTTCGGCGTCACCATCAAGCTCACAGTCTTCTCCGCGATCCTCGCACTCGTGCTGGGTATCGTCCTGGCCACACTTCGGGTGTCGCCGATGGCAACGATGCGCAAGGCCGCGGGAACCTACGTCGAAGTGGTCCGCAACACCCCGCTCACGCTCATCATTCTGTTCATGTCATTCGGTCTCGCGCAGACCCTCGGTATCACCCTCGTGTCCGGGAACTCGTCGACATCATTGGCCGACAGCGCATTCCGACTGAGCGTGCTCGGCCTCGGCGCATATACGGCGACGTTCGTCTGCGAAGCGCTGAGGTCGGGCATCAACACCGTGCCACATGGACAAGCCGAAGCAGCCCGTGCGCTCGGCATGTCCTTCACACAAAGCATGACCATCGTCATCCTCCCCCAGGCGTTCCGTGCTGTCATCGCACCACTGGGCAGCATCCTCATCGCGCTCACCAAGAACTCGACCATCGCCTCCGTGATCGGTGTCGCAGAAGCCGCTCTGCTGATGAAAGAGATGATCGAGAACACCGCGGCGGTGCTCGCGGTCGGCGCGATGTTCGCAATCGGCTTCCTCATCCTGACCATCCCGACCGGACTGCTGTTCGGCTTCCTTGCGAAAAGGTTTGCGATCCAATGAGTTCCAATACTTCTGCCTTCCTCTACGACGCACCCGGTCCGAAGACGCGGGTCAGGTACCGCGTGATTTCGACCATCTTCGTCATCGTCGTCCTGGCGATCACGGTGTGGGTTCTTCACGGCCTCGCTGTCAAAGGACAGTTCGACTCCGCGAAATGGACGCCGTTTCTACAGGGTGACGTCTGGACGACCTTCCTACTGCCGGGCATCAAAGGCACCCTGGTCGCCGCGGCTCTGGCGATCATCGGCGCCTTGATCGGCGGCGTTCTCCTCGGTGTCGGCAGGCTGTCGGAGGTGACATTCATACGCATCTGCGCCGGAGCGATCGTCGAGTTCTTCCGAGCCATTCCGATGCTGGTGCTGATGATCTTCTTCTTCGCCCTCTATGCCTCACTCAACCTGTTTCCTGCAGGACAGCTCGCCCTGGCCGCAGTCGTCTCGGCGCTCACTCTCGGCAACGCAGCCGTGATTGCCGAACTGGTCAGGGCAGGTGTGCGGGCACTACCGCGCGGGCAGTCCGAATCGGCTATTGCGCTGGGTATGAATTCCACGCAGCGGATGTTCCTCATCCTGTTGCCACAGGCGATCACGGCGATGCTGCCGTCCCTCGTCGCGCAGATGATCGTTGCGCTGAAGGACACAGCACTCGGCTATCAGATCACCTACATCGAGATGGTTCGCCAGGGAATCCAGGTCGGAAATGCCTTCTCCAACTACATCCCGTCCCTGATCGTCACCGCAGTCATGATGATCGCGGTGAACGCGTCGCTGGGGAAGCTCGCACGCACCATCGAGCAGCGACTCCGCACGGGCAGAAGGGGTTCGCGTACGCCCAAGATGCCGACGACGCGGGTTGAACCGGTTCCCTCGATCTGACCGACGGAGGGAGTCCCGAGATCCGCCGCCCACCGATCGTGTCGGTGGGCGGCGGTCGTCGCTCACTCGTGACGGTTCCCTGCCTGCACCGTCGCAGAAGAGTCAGCCTGCGGCAACCAGCCCGCGGCGACGCATCAGCGGTTCGACCTCCGGCTTGCGTCCGATCAACTTCTCGTGCGCGGCAAGCGGATCGACGCTGTCGCCGCGCGACAACGTCGACTCCGCGAACCTCTTCCCGTTCTCTCGGCGTAGCCCGCCCTCGGCGAGGAACCACTGCTCGGTCTCGGCATCGAGAACCTCCGACCAGATGTACGAGTAGTAGCCGGCCGAGTAGCCGCCCCCGAAGATGTGGTTGAAGTACGCCGTGCGGTATCGCGGAGGAATGAGCTCAGTGCCGATGCCGGCTTCGCGTAACGCGTCGGCCTCGAATGCCTCGACGTCGTCGACCTCGTCGGCCTGTGCGGTGGACAGCCGATGCCAGGCGAGGTCGAGCACCGAGGCTGCGAGGTACTCGATGGTGCCGTGCGCCGTGTCGGCGCCGGCGTTGGCGCGGGCCGCGTCGGCGAGTTCCGACGGAATTGGGGCACCGGTCTCGTGATGCCGCGCGTAATGGGCGAGGACATCGGGGTGCAACGCCCACATCTCGTTGACCTGCGACGGGAATTCGACGAAATCGCGCGGTACCGAGGTACCCGACTGCGACGGATAGTCGACCGTCGAGAGCAAACCGTGTAGCGCGTGACCGAATTCGTGGAACAACGTCGTGAGCTGGTCGATGCTGAGCAGCGCGGGCGAGCCCTCGTCTGGCTTGGGCACGTTGAGCACGTTCACGGTGATCGGTTGCGCCGAGAGCACGGTGGATTGATCGACGATGTTGTTCATCCACGCCCCACCCCGCTTGGAGGGCCGCGCGAAGTAGTCGCCCAGGAACAACCCGATGCTGGTGCCGCGCTCGTCGAACACCTCCCAGATCCGGACGTCTGGATGGTAGGCGTGCAAGTCGGTGCGTTCCCGGAAGCTCAACCCGTACAACTGCCCCGCCGCGTAGAACACGCCGTCAGTGATCACGGTGTCGAGTTCGCAGTAGTCGGCGAAACCGTCGAGATCGATCTCCGACGACGACTTACGTTGTCGGGCAAGCCAATAGGTGTAATCAGAAGCGGTGACCTCGGCGTCGGGATCGTCCGCATGCGCGAATTCGGTCAGGGAGGCCAGTTCGGCGCTACCTGCTCGCATGGCGGCGGTGATCAACTCACCGAGCAAATCGTCGACCGCTGCCGGATCGGGTGCGGTCTGCTCGGCGATGACGTACTCGGCGTGATCGCGGTACCCCAGCAGCTCGGCTCGCCGCGCGCGCAGCCTGACGATCTCGAGGACGATCTCGCGCGTGTCGAACTCGTTGCCGCGCGAGCACCGGCCGACGGAGGCATCGAAGACTCGACGGCGTGTCGTGGCGTCGTGGAGTTCACTCACCACGGACTGGCTCGTCGGGAGTTCAAGGCTCACAAGGTATCCGGAATCGTGGCCTGCGCCGGCTGCTGCGCGTCGGGCGGACGCGATCGCGCCACGTGACATGCCCTGCACGTCGGCCTCGTCGGAAAGCAGCACCGCCGAGTCGTTGGTGTCGTCGAGGACCATCTGCGAGAAGGTGGTCGTCAGATACGCCAGCCGCGACGAGATCGTGCGCATCTCTTCCTGACCTGCGTCGTCGAGACCGGCGCCCGCTCGGATCGCCTCGCGGTAACGCGTATCGAGCAGACGGCGCTGCGGCTCGGTGAGGTCGAGATCGTCGGCGTGAGCATGCAGCGTCGAAATACGCGCGAAGAGAGAGGGATTCATCGCGATGGCGTTTGCATGGTCGGTGAGCAGTGTCGAGAGTTCCTGGGAGATCTCGTTGCGCTTCGGATTGGTGTCGGGGCCGACCAGGTTGAAGAAGATGCCGGATGCGCGGGCCAGGTCGCGTCCGGACAGTTCCAGCGCCTCGATGGTGTTGGCGAATGTCGGAGCGTCCGGATCGTCGGCGATCTTCTCGACTTCGGCGCGCTGCGAACTCATGGCCTCGCGAAAAGCGGGCAGAAAGTCGTCGTCGGAAATCGACGCGAAGTCGGGCAGGCCGTGCGGTAGATCGCTCTGTGCGAGAACGGGATTCACGTTGTCTGTACCCATGACTCACTTACCCTTCGGTTTGTCGCCCATCGAGTCGGTGGAGAGTGCCGCAACGAATGCCTCCTGCGGGACGTCGACCCGACCGATGGTCTTCATCCGCTTCTTGCCCTCCTTCTGCTTTTCGAGCAGCTTGCGCTTTCGGCTGATGTCGCCGCCGTAGCACTTGGCGAGCACGTCCTTGCGGATCGCCCGGATGTTCTCGCGCGCAATGATCTTCGATCCGATGGCAGCCTGGACGGGCACCTCGAACTGCTGACGCGGAATGAGCTCCTTGAGCTTGGTGGCCATCTTGTTGCCGTAGCTGAACGCGGCGTCGCGGTGCACGATCGCACTGAACGCGTCGACCGCCTCGCCCTGGAGGAGGATGTCGACCTTCACGAGGTCGGCTTCCTGCTCGCCCGCCTCCTCGTAATCGAGGCTGGCGTAACCGCGGGTGCGCGACTTCAGGGAGTCGAAGAAGTCGAAGATGATCTCCGCCATCGGCATGGTGTAGCGCATCTCGACGCGCGTCTCCGACAGGTAGTCCATGCCGCCGAGTTCACCGCGCCGCGACTGACACAGCTCCATGATCGCGCCGATGAATTCGCTCGGCGCGATGATCGTCGTCTTGACGATCGGCTCGTAGATGTGGCGTGCCTTGCCCTCCGGCCAGTCGGATGGGTTGGTGACGATCGACTCGGAGCCGTCTTCCATGACCACCCGATAGACGACGTTGGGCGCCGTGGAGATCAGGTTCAGATCGAACTCGCGCTCAAGCCGCTCACGGGTGATCTCCATGTGTAGCAACCCGAGGAAGCCGCAGCGGAAACCGAAGCCGAGCGCGACAGACGTCTCCGGCTCGTAGGTGAGCGCGGCGTCGTTGAGTTGCAGCTTGTCGAGAGCGTCGCGCAGCACCGGATAGTCGGAGCCGTCGAGCGGGTAGAGGCCGGAGTAGACCATCGGGCGCGGTTCGCGATAGCCGGTCAGTGGCTCGGTGGCGCCATGACGGGCGGTCGTGACGGTGTCGCCGACCTTCGACTGTCGCACGTCTTTCACTCCGGTGATGAGGTAACCGACCTCGCCGACGCCGAGCCCCTTGGTCGACTTCGGCTCCGGCGAGACAATGCCGACCTCGAGCAATTCGTGCGTCGCTCCGGTCGACATCATGGCGATCTTCTCGCGCGGGACGATCTTGCCGTCCACCACGCGGACGTAGGTGACCACGCCGCGGTAGGTGTCGTAGACGGAGTCGAAGATCATGGCTCGCGCAGGTGCATCGGGGTCTCCCTGGGGAGCGGGCACCAGCTTGATCACCTCGTCGAGCAGTTCCGTGACGCCCGCACCCGTCTTGCCCGACACACGCAGCACGTCGTCGGGCTCGCAGCCGATGATGTGCGCGATCTCCTCGGCATAGCGGTCGGGGTCGGCGGCAGGGAGGTCGATCTTGTTCAGCACCGGGATGATGGTCAGGTCCTTGTCCATCGCCAGGTACAGGTTTGCCAGGGTCTGGGCCTCGATCCCCTGCGCGGCGTCGACAAGTAGAACGGCACCCTCGCACGCTTCGAGCGCACGCGACACCTCGTAGGTGAAGTCGACGTGACCAGGGGTGTCGATGAGATGCAGCACATAGTCGGTCTGCGGCCCGTCGGGACCGTCGGACTTCCAGGGCAGGCGCACGTTCTGCGCCTTGATCGTGATGCCACGCTCGCGCTCGATGTCCATGCGGTCGAGGTACTGGGCGCGCATGTCCCGCTCCGCGACCACGCCCGTGAGCTGCAACATCCGGTCGGCCAGCGTCGATTTGCCGTGGTCGATGTGCGCAATGATGCAGAAGTTCCGGATCCGTGCGGGATCGGTGAACGTGGTGTCGGCGAAGGTGGGAATCGAACTGCTCCTACAGGTACGCACCGATGCTCGGGGTGCGATGCGGGTGTGGTCGTCGAGTCCAGTTTCTCACGCCTCACCGTCGACGCGTCGTGGCCGGGTTGTCGGCGCTCGTCCCGGGGTCGCTCTGTCGGAGTCGAGGACATCGCGAAGCGAACCAGTTGCCTCGTCACGGGCTCGGCGTGAATCCGTGCGTGCACGCACGACGAGATGTGCAGTGGCCACGACGATCGAGGCGACGAGCAGCACAAGCGCGCCGAACGAGAGCAGGAGCCAGAAGTCAGCCCATCTTGCGATGCCCACGAAGATCAACACTGCCATCGCGGGTACTACGAGCCACGACACCCAGATGCGCAGCGCCCACGCAGCGATCAGGGGCGGCGTCATCAACAGCAGGCCCAACACGACCGGCCGGCGGGGACCCAACGCGGTGAAGACCGAATCCTCGCAGGTTGCGCCGGGGCGCGCATCGTAGACCGACAGCTCGCCGCCCTTGCTGCAGCCCAACGTCACCTCGCCGACCTGGATGAAGCCGCAGTAGATGGCGTAGGCGGCCGCCGTCACGGCAGCCACGATCCACACCACTCGTATCGCGCGCACCACGCCAACTTATAGCGTGAGACTGTGAGCCCCGAGACCTTCACCGCCGACGGCGTCGTTGCAGATATCTACCGACCGGACGGCCGACCGCGCGCGGTGCTCGTGCTGGCGCACGGCGCGGGAGGCAACCGGCAGACCGCGATCATGCGGGCGTATGGCGCGGAGTTCAGCGGCCGTGGGGTCTTCGTCGCGTGCATCGACCTGCCGTATCGGCAGCGCAGACCGAAGGGGCCGCCGAGCCCATCGGGTGCGGGCGGCGATCGGGACGGGATACGCGCGGCGGCGTCGCTGTTCCGTTCCGAATCCGACGGCCCGCTCATTCTCGGCGGACATTCCTACGGGGGTAGGCAGGCCTCGATGGTCGTTGCAGAGGATGGCGACGCCATCGACGTGGCAGGTCTATTGCTCTCGTCCTATCCCCTGCACCCGCCGGGCAAGCCCGAACGCGCACGCACCGATCACCTCGGCGACATCACCGTCCCGACGGTCATCGTCCACGGGTCCACCGATCCGTTCGCGACGACTGCGGAGATCACCGACGCCATCGCGCTCATTGCCGCGCCGACGCGGCTCGTCGAGATCGAGAAAACCGGCCACGACCTGAAACCCGACAAGAAGCCGACTGCTCAGCTCGCGGCCGACGCCGTCGACGACCTGATTCTGAGCGGGTCGACTCGATGACGGGCCGGACGCAGGCACGCCCCACTCATGAGGCGGCGCGCGAGATCGTCTACTCCCCCGACCTCGACGGTGCCGCCGATCCCGGTGAGATCGTCTGGACCTGGGTGCGCTACGAGGACGACCCGAGCAAGGGCAAGGATCGTCCGGTGCTGGTCGTCGGACGTGACCGCGGCGAAGAGCACACGCATCTCCTCGGCCTGATGCTCTCGAGCCAGGACTACCACCGCGACGACCCGAACTGGATGGAACTGGGGACCGGCGTCTGGGACGACGAACACCGCGAGAGCTACATCCGTCTCGACCGCGTGTTGTACGTCCTCGAACACGGAATTCGACGCGAAGGCGCAATCCTCGACGAACAACGTTTCGGCGCCGTCGCCGACCGACTGCGCCGCGACTACGGCTGGCGCTGAGTCGCCGATACCGCTGATCTCCAACACCTCTCGGCTCTACGGCGCGTCACCCTATGCTGCACCCATGCGAACACCGTCGTGGGTTGAGCTTGCGGGCCGCAACGCGGCCGCGGAGTCCGTGAACGTGGTCGGAATGATGGCTGTCGATGAACCACTTTCGGGCAGCGTCCGTTTCGACTTCCGACACGCGCAAGGGGGCCGGTGGCGTATCGAACACGAGGGACAGCCGATCTATCTCTCGAGCGGCAGCAGTTCTGTTGTTCGAGTCGACGGTGAGATGCAGCGGCTCGACGGCGACTTCCGACTGCCGATCATGGGCGCACAGTTCAGCCCGCTCGATCTGTTGGGCCCCAGCTCACTCCTGCACAGGATGAGCACCACGGTTTCCGTCGAAGGCGCCGCACACCACGTCGAGGTGGGCGGGCGAGCAGCGTGGTCGATCACACTCCTCGGCTCCGGGGGACACGACATCATCATGACGTTCGACGACGCGACGGGCGTGCTGGTGCGCCTCGAGGACGCCGCTGGGGTTACTCGCCTGCAGGTCAGTGATCTGAACGAACTGGGTTCATTCTCCGAGTCACTATTCGTGTGGGACGGGCGTGTTCACGCAGCACGACCCGGCCGCGGACGCACTCGGAGCACCGAGGACGACGGGGACGACGGGGACGACGAGGATCAACGCATCGAATTCATGAGATCCCGTGTCGCCGCACAAACACGAGCGCAGGATGTTCTTTCTGTTATCACCGCCGCCGACAGCGAGGCCGAAGCGCGCGCAGCACTGATGCAACTCCTCGACGTGACCGAATTCGGCGCAGAGTCGATCATTGCGACGCCCATCGGGCAATTTCGAGGAGACTTCACCGCCAGCGATCGGCACACCCTCGAGGCAATGGAGCAGCAGTACCGTAGCCGATAATTCGGCCCTCGGCGGTTGCTCGGCAATCGACATCGAGAACTGAACGGCCGGAATTCTTCGAAAAGTTCTTGTCGGTGGCTGGTCGTACAATGGGCTCAAACGTTCGAATCGGTTTCCGGAAGGAGGTGTGGGGTGTCGATCGAGTCGGTGGAGCCAAGCGCAGGTTCTGGTGCGGGAGAAGATGATTCGGAGAATGCCAGTCTCGGGCCCGACGGTTCTGACGTTTACGAGTCAGGAGCCGACGAGGAAGCTGAAGAGTCGACGCCCGATACTGATCCGCTGGACTGGGCGAAGGACCTGCCGCTCGGGTTGTTGGGTGGTGTCGATCCCGCCGCTCCCGATGGTTCGGACACGGTTGCTGTTCTGGAGGGTCTGACCCGATTACGTTGCGGTGAGGCGTTTTTGGCGTGGGCGCGGTATCAGTCGATCGGAGTGCTCTACGACAGGCTGGTCGTCGAGCGCGCTGCGTCTGATGGCCTGATCGTCGACGGCTTTTCCGATGTGGCGGCACGCATCTCGGGGATCTTCGCGGTGTCACGTCCGCAGGCTGAACGGATGATCGACGAGGCGATCGTGTTACGCGATGACCTGCCACAGGTGTTCGGCTGTCTACGCGAGGGGATCATCTCGATCGAGCAAGCGCGACTGGTGATCTCACGCACCGACCTGGTGCGCGGACCGGACACCCCGCCGGCGGTGGTCGCCGCTGTCGATGAACAGATCGCGACCACTTTGCGGACGCGGCGCGGGTCGTGGAAACGGCCCCGCCTGCGCGACATGGTCGATCGGATCGTGTTCCGCCACGACCCCGACGCGATACGGGAACGCCGCGAACGCGCCCTGGACAAGCGCGGGGTGTTCACCGACAACTGTGGCGACGGGGTCGGCGAAATCACCGCCGTGATGTCGGCGGAGAACGTCCAGATCGCGGTCGCGGCGGTCCGGCGTTTGGCTGACGCGGTCTGTGACGGGGACGGTCGGACTCGTCAGCAACGCGCCTCGGATGCCATGTTCGCGCTGCTCTCTGGTTCACGGTTCGAATGTGCCTGCGACAGCACCGACTGCGTGGCGGCAATCCCCGAACCCGGCACCGTCCCGCCGGCCGATCCGCGGTTCGTCATCCACGTCGTCTGCAACGAGGCCGCGCTCATCGAACCCGAAAC
>NZ_LZMO01000217.1:0-31056 GCF_001665715.1 Gordonia sp. 852002-10350_SCH5691597 | reverse complement strand
GTGGGCTCGGCCGCCCAGTGGGGTTCTCGGGCGCACACTCGACACAGAGAAGCCGGGGGGGGGGGTTGGCCCGCCGAGGGGGCGCTTCGTCGCGTCGAGTGTGCGTTTAGTCCAGGTCTCCGCCGGTGATCTTGGCCGTGGTGATCTGCACTGGAAGCTTGGGCTTGCCGTCGTTGGCCTCGCCCGACGGTCCGGCGGTCACGCCGCCTGCGGCGACCTTGTCGAGCACCTTCAGGCCCTCGGGGTCGACCTTGCCGACTACCGAGTAGTCGGCCGGGAGCTGACTGTCGGAGATCACGAGGAAGAACTGGCTCGAGCCGGTGTTGCTGCTCTGGCCGCCCTGGTTGCTGTTGGCGATCGCGATGGTGCCGCGGGGGTAGATCACCGACTGCTGTCCGGTCATCTGGTTCGCCTGTCCTGCGGGCTTGAGATCGGTCGGCGGCTCGTCGGGGCTGCTCCAGCCCGGGCCGCCTGCACCGGTTCCGGTGGGATCGCCACACTGCAGCACCTTGAGTGCCTCGCTCGTGGTCATGCGGTGGCACGGGGTGTCGTTGTAGTACTTGTCGCTGATGAGCGAGATGATCGCGCCCGTGTTGCACGGTGCCGACGCCCGGGTCAGCGTGATCGGAATCGCGCCCTGGGACGTGTCGAACACCGCCGAGACGTCGCCGGACTTCAGTTGCCGGTCACCGGGCTTGGGGGCTGTCCGCTTCTTCGGGATGCCCTCGTTGATCATCTTGTTCATCTCGGCCGCGTACTTGCGGTACTCGTCGTGCTGCTCAGCGGGCACACCCTGCGGCGGATCGGTGGGGATCGGCTTGAGGCGGTCGGGCTGATCCTGATACTGACACGACGTCCATCGAGCGGCTTCGCGGTCGTCGAGGACCTTCTTCACGATGAGCGTGGTCGCGGTGGCGACGACTGCTACCACCACCACTGTCGAGATCGACGCGATGAGGATCCGCCGACGCTTGCGATCCTGGCGCTCGCGTTCGAGTCTGTCCTCAAGCTTCCGCTTGGCGGCTTCGCGGCGTTCCTCGTTGGTGGTCACGCTGGTGAACCCTCCTGAGACGTCTGTCGGGGCGTATGAAACTCGGTGCGTATCAAACACGGCGCGTATGAATCACGGCTGTATCGACACGCAAGTGTGCCAGGACACCCTGAGAGTTCTCCAGGCAGGTGTGCCGGAGTGTCGTCGAGTGGTGTTCGGACATGCGCCAGAATGGAGGGTCAGGAGCGACGCGTCATCGGCGCCCGCGTCATGTCGAAGCCGAGGAGAGCACATGCTGATCACCGGATTCCCCGCCGGGATGTTCCAGACCAACTGCTACATCGTGGCGCCCGAGCCGGGCGGTGAGGCGGTCGTCGTCGACCCGGGGCAGGAAGCGGCGGGCAAGGTCGCCGAGATTCTCGCCGAGCACGACCTGACCCCGGTTGCGGTGCTGCTCACCCACGGCCACCTCGATCACACCTGGAACGCCGCTGATGTCTGCGACGCATACGGGATTCCCGCCTATATCCACCCGGCTGATCGCCCGATGCTCGCCGACCCGGCGGTCGGCCTCGGCAGCGCACTCGGCGCGATGATCGGGCCGTTGACGTTCCGCGAGCCGGAGAAGGTCATCGAGTTCGTCGACGGTGAGCCGATCGAGGTGGCGGGCATCCGGTTCGACGTCGATCTCGCGCCCGGCCACACCCAGGGGTCCGTACTGTTGCGCACCGACGTTCCGGTCCTCGACGATGCAGGTCAGGAGACCAGTGTCGGAGTCTGCTTCTCCGGTGACGTACTCTTTGCGGGGTCCATCGGACGCACCGATCTGCCCGGCGGCAACCACCGGCAACTGCTCGAATCGATCGAGTCGAAGCTCCTCGGGTTGCCCGACCAGACCCAGGTGTTGCCCGGCCACGGGCCGCAGACCTCGATCGGGCAGGAACGCGCGACGAACCCGTTCCTCACTGAATTGGGGGAGTCGAGCCGACAGAAGGGAAGCAGGAGACTGTGAGCGCCGACTTCGTCGCACCGAAGGGCATCCCCGACTACTACCCGCCCGCGTCGGCTGATTTCCGCCGCGTCCGTGACACGTTCACCGACGCCGCTCGGCGCGCCGGCTACGGACACATCGAACTGCCGATCTTCGAGGACACCGGCCTCTTCGCCAGGGGCGTCGGCGAGTCGACCGACGTGGTCAGCAAGGAGATGTACACCTTCGAAGACCGCGGCGGCCGGTCGGTCACGCTTCGTCCCGAAGGCACCGCCGGAGTTGTCCGCGCGGTCATCGAGCACGGCCTCGACCGTGGACAGCTCCCCGTCAAGCTCTGCTACGCGGGTCCGTTCTTCCGCTACGAACGCCCACAGGCCGGCCGCTACCGCCAATTGCAGCAGGTCGGGGTGGAGGCGATCGGCGTCGACGACCCCGCGCTCGACGCCGAGGTCATCGCGATCGCCGACGAGGGGTACCGACGGCTCGGATTGTCGGGATTCCGCCTGGAGATCACCTCCCTCGGCGACGACTCCTGCCGCCCGGCATACCGCGACGCGCTGCAGGAGTTCCTGAGCGGACTCGACCTCGACGAGGCGACACGTCAACGCGCACAGATCAATCCGCTGCGCGTGCTCGACGACAAGCGCCCCGACATCCGCGAGGCCACCGCCGACGCACCGCTCATGCTCGACTACCTGTCCGACGACGCGCGCGGCCACTTCGAGAGCGTGCTGTCGCATCTGCGCCAGCTCGGCGTCCCCTATGTGATCAATCCCCGCCTGGTCCGCGGCCTGGACTACTACACCAAGACGACGTTCGAATTCGTCCACGACGGACTCGGTGCGCAGTCGGGTATCGGTGGCGGTGGTCGATACGACGGCCTGATGCGTCAACTCGGCAGCAAGCAGGATCTCTCGGGTATCGGCTACGGGCTCGGCGTCGACCGTACGATGCTGGCTCTCGAGGCCGAGGGCATCGCGCACGTCGACGCCGCGCGGTGTCAGGTGTTCGGGGTGCCGCTGGGTACCGACGCGAAAGCCGAATTGGTCAGTGTCGCAGGGCAACTGCGTGCTGCGGGCGTCAGCGTCGACCTCGCCTACGGCGACCGCGGACTCAAAGGCGCTATGAAGGCCGCCGATCGGTCCGGCGCGAAGCTGGCGCTGGTACTCGGCGACCGTGAACTCGCCGAGGGGACCATCGAGGTCAAGAACCTGACCAACGGTGAGCAGCACAAGACATCGCTGGAGGGCGTTGTCGCAGAGGTCAGTCAACTGCTGGCCTGAGAACGGTTCCCGGGATCCGCGCGAACGGCACCAAACCGGCAATGCCCCTGTATCCGGCATGAAATCCGTTGCGGCACTGCACTATCCGATCGGATAGGTGCGAGGGCCCGATCGACGAGTTTCGATCTGAGCAGATGTTCAGATGAGCGGTGATCGGCCTATCGTCGTGTCATGAGTTCGTCTGTCACCGGGGTCGCGCGTTCCTCACGACGTCTGTCATCGCTGTCGTCCCGCCTCTCACGCGGGGAGTGGGCGAGTATCGGCGGAATGGTCGCGGCTGTCGCCGCCCTGCACGTGATCGGTTGGGCGACGCTGGTGTTCCTGGTGGCGCCAGAGCATTTCACCGTCGGTCAGAAGACGCTCGGTATCGGCATCGGACTCACGGCGTACACGCTCGGGATGCGGCACGCCTTCGACGCTGACCACATCTCGGCGATCGACAACACGACGCGCAAGTTGATGGGGGAGGGTCAGCGGCCGCTGTCCGTCGGATTCTGGTTCTCGCTGGGGCATTCGAGCGTCGTCTTCGGCCTCTCCGTGCTGCTGGCGTTCGGGATCAAGGCTCTCGCAGGCTCGGTCGAGGACGACTCATCGACGCTGCATCAGGTGACGGGCCTGATCGGAACGAGCGTGTCGGGTGGATTCCTGTACCTGATCGCCACGATCAACATCGTGATCTTGCTCGGCATCCTCCGTGTCTTCCGTGACATGCGGCGAGGCGTGTACGACGAGGCGCAGCTCGAAGAGCACCTCAACAACAGGGGCTTCATGAATCGCATCCTTGGTCGCGTGATGAAGGTCGTCAGCAAGCCGTGGCAGATGTATCCGATCGGCGTGCTCTTCGGACTCGGATTCGACACCGCGACCGAGGTTGCGCTCCTGATCCTTGCCGGATCGAGTGCTGCGGCAGGTCTGCCCTGGTACGCGATCCTGTGTCTGCCGGTCATCTTCGCCGCCGGTATGAGTCTGTTCGACAGCATCGATGGGTCGTTCATGAATTTCGCATACGGGTGGGCGCTCGCCAATCCGGTGAGAAAGGTGTACTACAACCTCATCATCACGGGATTGTCCATCGCGGTCGCACTCGTCATCGGCACCATCGAAGTGCTCGGGCTGCTCGCCGACGAGTTCGGGTGGAGGGGCAGGTTCTGGGACGACCTCTCCGGCATCGACCTCAACGTGCTCGGTTTCGTGATCGTCGGATTGTTCGTCGCCACGTGGATCGTGTCGCTGGTGGTGTGGCGCTTCGGACGGATCGAGGAACGCTGGACTACCGCGCTGGCGCAGCCGGTTGTCGACGGACCGACCTCGAACTGAGCGTCCTAGCGCGTCATCTCCTCGCGCAGGACGTCGAGGCTGACCCCGCCGAGCGCGAGGGCGTTGGTGTGGAAGTCCCTGAGCGTCCACTCGGGGTGTCGGATCAGCGCTTGCGTCCGGCACTGCTCCCAGACACGTTGTCCCAGCGCATAACTCGGTGCCTGGCCTGCCCACCCGAGGTAGCGGTCGAGCTCGAAGCGCAACACCGCCCGATCCATCGCGACCGACTCGGTGAGGAACTGCCATGCCTTCTCGGCGTCCCAGGTGCCACCACCGACAGATGCGGGTGCCGCCTTGCGGCAGTGGACACCGATGTCGACGACGACCCGCGCCGCGCGTAGGCGCTGCGAGTCGAGCATGCCCATCCGGTCGCCGGGGTCGTCTAGCCAGCCGAGCTCGCTCATCAACCGCTCGGCGTAGAGCGCCCAGCCCTCACCGTGTCCCGAGGTGAAGGACGCGAGTTTGCGCCAGGTATTGAGGTCGGGATCGACGATCGCGGCACCGAGTTGCAGATGATGGCCCGGCACGCCCTCGTGGTAGACGGTCGTCTTCTCCTGCCAGGTGTGGAAGACGGTCTGTTCCGGCGGTACCGCCCACCACATCCTGCCTGGCCGGGAGAGGTCGGCGCTGGGCTGCGTGTAGTAGATGATGCCGGTCGACGACGGTGCCAGCCGACACTCGAGTCGGGTGAGACGGTCGGGAATGTCGAAGTGTGTGCCGGCGAGGCCGTCGACCGCTGTGTCGGACGTCTGCTGCATCCACGCGAGGAACGACGCGCGATCGTGGAGCTGGTACTGCGGTGCGGCGTCGAGGAATTCGAGTGCCTCGGCGACGCCCGCCCCGGGCACCAGGTCTGCGGCGATCGCCTGCTGCTCGGCGGTGATGGCGTCGAGGCGATCAAGCGCCCAGTCGTAGGCCTCGTCGGGATCGACATCGGTGCCGAGGTAGTACGGCAACCGGAGGAGGTACCGGTCGCGACCGATGGCGTCGTCGGGGTCGGCGGAGTCGAGGACCGTCGACCGCAACGATGCGGCCAGGCCGTCGAACGCGGCACCGGCGCTGTCGAGCGCGGCGGCCAGGTCGACGGAGAGTCTGTCGTCGGAGGCGATCGACGTGGTGTTCTGCGCGATCGCCGCGCGCGCCCCATCGGCTTGTGCCGCAACCAGTTCGACCTGTCGTCGTGCGAGCGCGGGTCCGACGTCGCGTCGGTGCGCGAGTCCGACGATGACGCTGTCGATCGCCGCCGGGATCGCGTTGATCCGCGCCACCATGTCGGCGCACTGATCGGCGGTGTCGGTGGGCATGAGGTCGAAGATGTCGCGAATCGCCTGCAGCGGTGAGGCGATCACATTGCACTCACCGGTCAGTTCACCGGCGTCGGCGAGTGCGAGTTCGCGATTCAACCCCGCTCGCATCGTGGCGATGGTGACCCTGTCGACGTGGTCGGCGGGTGACGCGGCGTCGAGTCGTGCCAGCGTCGCGCGCACCAGGGCTGCCCGTTCGTCGACGGCGTCGGGGGAGAAGTCGGTCAGTAGACGGTCGTGGCCCGCGAGGCCGTACTCGGTGGCAAGGATCGGGTCGAGGTCGGCGCTACGAGCCAGATGGTCGTCGGCGATCGCGTCGAAGGGGGTTGGTGTGCGCCCGGTGTGCTCAGAGGTCATTGGTGGAGAACGTGTCGCACTGGCGTGGGTCGCCGTTCTTGTATCCGGTCGAGAACCAGCGGACCCGCTGATCGGCCGAGCCGTGCGTCCAGCCCTCGGGATTGGAGTTCGCGCCCTGGATCGTGTCGTCGCCGATCGCCTTGGCGGTCTGGATGACCGAGTTGATCTGATCGTTGGTGAGCGGTTCGAGCATCGCGTCGGTGCCCTTGTCGGCGTGATACGCCCATACGCCTGCGTAGCAGTCAGCCTGCAATTCGACGCGGACCGAACCGGACTTGGGTCCTTTGGAGCCGAGCTGCTGACCCTTCTGCAGCGCGCCCGTCAGGTTCTGCACGTGGTGGCCGTACTCGTGCGCGACGACGTACTCCTGCGCCAGCGGGCCGTCGCTGCCACCCATCTGCTTGAGCTCTGCGAAGAACGACGGGTCGAAGTAGGCGGTCTTGTCTACGGGACAGTAGAACGGGCCGGTCGCCGAGGTGGCGGCGCCGCAGCCGGTGTCGACCGAGTTGCTGAAGATGACGGTCTTCGGTGGCGTGTAGCCCTTCATCAGGTCCGACCACACCCGGTTGATGCTGATGGTGGTGGCCTTGATGCGGCAGATGTCGTCGGTGTTGGCCTTCTCGATGGTGCACTGGGCGAGGTGCTCGTCGATCTGGCTCGCCGAGTTGCTCGTCGAACCTCCGGTCGTCGACGACGATCCGAGGATCTGGCCGGGATTGATGCCGAGGAACAGTGCGACCAGCGTGACGATCAGTCCGGCACCGCCGCCGAGCGCGATACGGCCGCCTCCGCCACCGCCGAAACCACCACCACCCCCGCCACCGGACACGTTGCTGTTGTCCAGCCCCCCGCTGCCTTGGAACGTCATGCAGGTCAGGCTACCGGCGAGGACGTCCGGATACGGGTGAACCACGCCCAATGGTCACGTCTCGCGGTGGTGTGAGATCGGCGGGTTCGACGCGGGCGGGATACCACTCGGCGACGTCGGGCGCGCCCTCCGTAGGATTGAGCGCGAGATTTCCTCGCTCATACGTCCATCAGGAAGGACTCCAGTGCTCCGCACGCATTTCGCCGGTTCGCTGCGCCGCGCCGACGCGTCGCAGACCGTCACAGTCGCCGGGTGGGTTGCGCGTCGACGCGATCACGGCGGCGTCGTGTTCATCGATCTGCGTGACAGCTCCGGGCTGGTGCAGGTCGTCTTCCGCGAAGAGGCGGTGGCCGAGAAGGCACATCGGCTGCGCGCGGAGTACGTCGTGAAGGTCACCGGCGTCGTCGAGGAACGACCCGCCGGCAGCGAGAACCCGAACCTCCCGTCGGGTGAGATCGAGATCAACGCCACCGAGCTCGAGGTGCTCAACGAGTCGGCACCGCTGCCGTTCCAGCTCGACGAGAGCCCCGGCGAGGAAGCGCGACTGCGGTACCGCTACATCGATCTGCGTCGCGACGGGCCCGCTGCGGCAATCCGCCTGCGCTCGAAGGCGAATGCTGCCGCTCGCGGTGTGCTCGCCGCTCACGACTTCGTCGAGATCGAGACGCCGACGCTGACCCGCTCGACGCCAGAGGGTGCACGCGACTTCCTCGTGCCCGCGCGTCTGCAGCCGGGAACGTTCTACGCCTTGCCGCAGAGTCCGCAGCTGTTCAAACAGCTCCTCATGGTGGCCGGTATGGAGCGCTACTACCAGATCGCTCGCGCCTACCGGGACGAAGATTTCCGCGCCGACCGCCAGCCTGAGTTCACTCAGCTCGACATCGAGATGAGCTTCGTCGACGAGGACGACGTCATCGCGCTCGCCGAGGAGATCCTCGTGGCGCTGTGGCGGCTCATCGGCGTCGAGGTCTCCACACCGATCCCGCGGATGACCTACGCCGACGCGATGCGTCGGTTTGGTTCGGACAAGCCGGATCTGCGTTTCGGGATCGAGCTCGTCGAGTGCACGGAGTACTTCGCCAACACGCCGTTCCGCGTGTTCCAGGCGCCCTACGTCGGCGCGGTGGTCATGGAGGGCGGGGCGTCGCAGCCGCGTCGTACCCTCGACGCCTGGCAGGAGTGGGCCAAGCAGCGTGGCGCGAAGGGTCTGGCGTATGTGCTCGTCGGCGACGACGGCACCCTCGGTGGGCCGGTCGCCAAGAACCTCTCCGACGCCGAGCGTGATGGTCTTGCCGCACATGTCGGCGCCAAGCCCGGCGACTGTGTCTTCTTCGCGGCGGGACCGGCGAAGGCGCAGCGCGCACTGCTCGGTGCCGCACGCAGCGAGATCGCCGTCCGCCTCGGACTGATCCCGGCACCGGGCGAGCCCATCGACCCCTCGACCGCCGCCTGGGCGTTCACCTGGATCGTCGACGCTCCGCTGTTCGAGCCGGCAGACGACGCGACGGCGTCGGGCGATGTCGCCGTCGGCTCGGGCGCGTGGACCGCGGTGCACCATGCGTTCACCTCACCCAAGCCGGAGTCGCTCGACGGCCTCGAATCCGATCCGGGCAACGCACTCGCCTATGCCTACGACATCGTCTGCAACGGCAACGAGATCGGCGGCGGGTCGATCCGTATCCACCGTCGCGACATCCAGGAACGCGTGTTCGCGATCATGGGTATCGACCACGACGAGGCGCAAGAGAAGTTCGGCTTCCTGCTCGACGCCTTCGCCTACGGCGCGCCGCCGCACGGCGGGATCGCATTCGGATGGGATCGCATCACCGCACTGCTCGCGGGTGAGAGTTCGATCCGTGAGGTCATCGCCTTCCCGAAGTCGGGCGGTGGCGTCGATCCGCTCACCGACGCTCCCGCACCGATCACCGCCGCGCAGCGCAAGGAGTCGGGTATCGACGCCAAGCCGAAGCCCAAGGGCGGCGAGTCCGACCAGGGTGCAGCGAAACCGGCGAGCTGAACAGTCGGCGATGGTCCCGCGTGACACATGTCGCACACGGGTGCGAGGGGGACCGCACGTCGGGCGCACGGGCGCTATCTGTGCTGAGATTTCTACCCATGGGGACGTATCTGCTCGACGACCTCCGGGAGGATGACCGGTGACAATCAAGGTGGCGCTCGAACACCGCACTGCGTACGCGTTCGATCGGCCTGTCAAGATCTATCCGCACGTGGTGCGGCTGCGTCCTGCACCGCACTCGCGTACTCCGATCGAGGCGTATTCGCTGGCGGTGGAGCCCGCGGGACACTTCTTGAACTGGCAGCAGGACGCGTTCAGCAATTACCAAGCGCGCCTTGTGTTTCCGGAACCCTCGACGACTCTGTCGATCACGGTCAGTCTTGTCGCCGACCTCACGGCGATCAATCCCTTCGACTTCTTCATCGAGGATTGGGCCGAGGACTACGGTTTCGACTACCCCGATGAACTGCGCGAGGACCTCGAGATCTATCTCCGACCGGTCGGGGTCACCGAGGGGGAGTTCGCCGGGGCGCCGGTGCATCCCGCCATCGCCGAATTCGCGGCCGAGCACAAGCCGACATCGCCGACACGCATCATCGACTTCCTCGTCGCGCTCAATCAGGCCGTCCGCGACGCCGTCGGGTACACCGTCCGACTCGAACAGGGCGTCCAGACGCCGGAGTACACGCTCGCCAGCGCCATCGGTTCGTGCCGCGACTCCGCGTGGCTCCTGGTGGCACTCCTGCGCGAGCTGGGATTGGCGGCACGCTTCGTCTCCGGCTACCTGGTGCAACTCACGTCGGACATCAAGTCGCTCGACGGTCCGTCGGGACCCAGCGCCGATTTCACCGATCTACACGCATGGACAGAGGTCTACCTGCCGGGCGCTGGGTGGGTGGGCATGGACCCGACGTCGGGTCTGTTCGCAGGGGAGGGCCATATCCCGCTCGCCGCGACGCCGTCCCCCGGCGGTGCTGCGCCGATCACCGGTGCAACCGGTCCGTGCCACGCGACCCTCGACTTCTCCAACACGGTCACCCGCTTTCACGAGGATCCGCGGGTCACCCTGCCCTACACCGAGTCCCAGTGGGAGCGGGTCGTCGAACTCGGTGCCGCGGTCGACAAGAAGATGGCAGACAACGACGTCCGACTCACGATGGGTGGTGAGCCGACGTTCGTCTCGCTGGACAACCAGAGTGATCCGGAATGGACGACCGACGCCGACGGCCCGCACAAGCGTGAGTTGGCGTCGAAGCTCGCCGCGCGCCTCGCCGACGACTACGCACCGACCGGCCTCGTGCAGCGCAGTCAGGGCAAGTGGTACCCGGGAGAGCCGCTGCCACGCTGGCAGATCGCCATCATGTGGCGAGCCGACGGCCAGCCGATCTGGCGTCGACGCGACCTCCTGGCCGACCCGTGGCAGACGCGCGCGCAGGCCGCCGGGGCGATGGCGCTCGAGGCGTCGGGACCGAAACCGGGCTCTGGAGGCGATCCCGCCGCCGAAAAGTTGTTGTCGGCGTTCGCATCCGCGTTGGGCCTGCCCGCCACGCAGGTGATGCCCGCGTTCGAGGACCCGCTGGTGCGGATGCGCGAGTTGTCGGCACTCCCGCCCGGCGATCCCGGGGCCGACCCGACGCTGCCCGCCGCGCGCGCCGCGGCATGGGCAGCTGCCGCCGCCGAGGTCGCCGACGCCGACGCCGACATCGAGCCCGCCGACGATTCGACGAAGGCGCGGCGTGAACTGCTCGCGTCGCTCGACGCATCGATCACCGATCCGACGGCGTTCGTCCTGCCGCTGAGCCGTTCCGAGGACGAGACGGCGTGGCAGAGCGCGCGGTGGACGACGCGACGTGGGCGTCTGGTGCTGACGCCGGGCACCTCTCCCGCGGGCCTGCGTCTTCCGCTGAACTCATTGTCGTGGGGCCCCGCACCGGTCCTGTACGAAGCCGACCCGTCGGTCCGCGCCGATCCGTTGCCCGACGACGTCGCAGATTCGTTGGGCCGCACCGTTACCGACGTCGACCCAACCGCCTTCGTGCCGCGCACCGCACTGGTCGCGGAGAAGCGTGGCGACACCCTGTACGTGTTCCTACCGCCGACCGCAGAGCTCGAGGAGTATCTCGCGATCGTCGAGATGATCGAGAACGCGGCCGCGGAAATCGACACCCCGGTGGTCATCGAGGGCTACGGCCCACCCGCGGACGCCCGCCTCACCACGTTGACCGTCACACCGGACCCCGGCGTCATCGAGGTCAACGTTCAGCCGACGAGCAGTTTCGCCGAGCAGACAGAGTTGCTCGACTCGCTCTACGAGCACGCACGCCGCGCCAGGCTGGGTACGGAGACGTTCGATCTCGACGGCAGCCACGGAGGAACCGGCGGCGGCAACCACATCACCCTCGGCGGATCGACGCCCGCGGATTCACCACTGTTGCGTCGACCGGATCTGCTGGTGTCGATGTTGACCTACTGGCAGCGCCATCCGTCGCTGTCGTACCTGTTCAGCGGCAAGTTCATCGGAACGACGTCGCAGGCGCCCCGCGCCGACGAGGGCCGCGATTCCGCGCTCTACGAGATGGAGATCGCGTTCGCCGAGATCGACAGGCTCGCGGTGAAGGGCGAACCGGCGCGCGGTGCCGGCGAGAACGGCGACGGGGCACCACCGAATCCGTGGGTCACCGACCGGGCGCTGCGGCACCTGCTCACCGACATCACCGGCAATACCCACCGGGCCGAGTTCTGCATCGACAAGCTCTACAGCCCCGATTCCGCGCGCGGCAGGCTCGGGCTGCTCGAACTCCGCGGTTTCGAGATGCCGCCGCATCAGCGGATGGCGATGGTGCAGTCGCTCCTCGTCCGCTCCCTGGTCTCGTGGTTCTGGGAGAAACCCTACCGCAGCAGGCTCATCCACCACGGCGCCGACCTGCACGGCAAGTACCTGCTGCCGCAGTACGTCATCGCCGACATCGCGCAGGTCGCCGAGGAACTGCGCGAGGCGGGTTATCCGTTCGACACCGCCTGGCTCGACCCGTTCACGGAGTTCCGGTTCCCGCGCCTGGGGACCGTCGCGATCCGCGAGTACGAGGTCGAACTGCGCGGGGCAATCGAACCGTGGAACACGCTCGGCGAGGAGTCGACGGGTACCGGAACCGCGCGCTACGTCGACTCGTCGATCGAGCGGGTGCAGGTGCGTGTGCAGGGTGCCGAAGACGACCGGTTCGTGTTGACCTGCAACGGATATCCGATCCCGCTGACGGGCACCGGCAGGCCGGGTGAGCGCGTGGCAGGCATCCGGTTCCGGGCATGGCAGCCGCCTAGCGCGCTGCACCCGACCATCAGCATCGACACCCCGTTGACCTTCGACCTCGTCGACACCCTCGCGGGCCGATCCGTCGGCGGCGCGACCTACCACATCGTGCATCCGGGCGGACGGGCCTACGACCGCCCACCGGTCAATGCCGTCGAGGCGGAGTCGCGCAGGAACGGTCGGTTCGAGGCGGCCGGGCACACCAGCGGCTCCGTCGACGTCGGACTGCTCCGGGAGCGGGTCGCCCGCATGGCCACCGACAGTGGGGTCCCGGCGATCCTCGATCTGCGTCGGGCACGTACAGTTCTTCGGTGACTGTTTCAGCGGGCGGCGGTGTCCCCGCGGTGTTCGACAGGTACCGATCCGACGGTTACACGCTGTTCGATCTCGGACAGCTCAATTCGGGCGGTTCCGCACCGGCTGCCGCACGCAACCATTACGACGAAGTGCTCGATTCCGCGGGCGCGATCCGTCCCGCATGGGACGAACTCGTCGCGGGCTACGCGCTGCGTGGCGACGACCGACTGCGGGCGTCGGCGGCGCGGCTTGCCTCGGCGGTATCAGATGAGGGCGTCGTCTACAACCAGGTCGACGGCACCTCGACCATTCCGCGACCCTGGCTGCTCGACGCTGTCCCGCTGATCCTCGACGGTGTCGAGTGGGCCGAGCTGGAGAAGGCGATCACCCAGCGGTCGATGCTGCTCGATCTCATCCTGCGCGACATCTACCGCGACCAGAAGACCATCAACGCAGGGCTGATACCTCCGGAGATGGTCTTCGGGCATCCCGGCTACGTGCGCAAAGCCGCCCGGCTCGAGGTTGCGGGGCCGCACGCGCTGTTCCTGCACGCACTCGACCTCGGACGCCTGTCCGACGGCACCTTCGCCGTCTACGCCGATCGGACGCAGGCGCCGTCGGGCGTCGGGTTCGCCATCGCCGACCGCCGACTGATCTCCCGTACGTTCCCGCAACTGTTCCAGCGCTGTGCACCACGCCCGATGGCGACGTTCGCCGGCACGCTGCGACTGGCGCTGACCGACTACGCCCCGCCGGGGGTCGACGACCCGACCGTTGCGGTGTTCAGCCCCGGCAGCATGTCAGAGACCTTCTTCGACCAGGCGTATCTGGCGTCCGTGCTGGGTTTCCCGCTGGTCGAGGGCGCCGATCTGACGGTGCGTGACGGCGCGGTCTACATGCGGTCGCTCGGCAAGTACAAACGTGTCGATGTGCTGCTGCGCCGCGTCGACGCCTCCTACTGCGACCCGCTCGACCTGCGCACCCACTCCCGTTTGGGCGTCGCGGGACTCGTCGAGGCCATCTCCCGTGGAAACATCACCGTCGTCAACACGCTCGGCAGTGGCGTGCTGGAGAATCCGGCGTTGAACACCGTCCTGGCCAAGGTCGCGCCGATGCTCATCGACGAGGAACTCGCTCTCGAATCGGTGCCGACATATTGGGCAGGCGAGGAGTCGGCGAAATCGAAGATCCTGTCGTCGCTCGACTCACTCGTCCTCACGAACTTCCGTACCGGCGAGGAATTCGTCGGTCCCGCAACGAATTCCGCGACCAGGGAAGTATTGCGTTCGCGGATCGACTCCGACGCCTGGCAGTGGGTGGGCCGCGAGGTCGAGGCATACTCGGTGGCGCCGAGCCTGACCGACGCGGCGTTGCCCGCGCAGGGACGCGGCACGCTGCGTGCCGCACCCGTCTCCGTGCGCGCGTTCTCGGTCGCGCAGGGACCCACCTACGCGGTGATGCCGGGCGGTCTCGGGTCGGTCCTCGCCGACGGCGTCGTCGGCGCGTCACTGGCATCTGTTGCCGCCAAGGACATCTGGGTGACCAATCCCGATGTGGGAGGACATGTTTCGCGGCGTACGGAGTTGCGAGGCGAACCCGACGACGAGGTCGCCATCATCACGCGCCCGGCGTCGACCGGCTATTCCGACATCGCAGCCGCCGCGAGTCCGCGCGTACTCGCCGACATGTTCTGGTTCGGCCGGTACGGCGAGCGCACCGAGTCGGTCACACGGCTGGCGAAGGTCGCCCGCGAGCGCTACCAGGACTTCCAGTACCGGCCGTGGATGTCGGGAACCGCTGCGGTGCCGCTGTTCTTGCATGCGGTCGCCGAGGTGACCGGGACCACCGGCCTGCTCGGCACGGGGGAGACGTTGCTCGACGACGATTCATCACTCTCGTCGATAGAGCAGGTCAATACCGCGATCGTGAAGATCGCCGAACTGACCGTCAATCGCCACACCCAGGGCACCATCGCACACTCGACCGAACGCCTCGTCGCCACAGCCAGGGCCGTCCGCGACCAGATGTCGACGAGTACGTGGATGGTGTTGACCCCGATGGAGCGCGCGCTCGAGTCGATGACGCGCCAGATCGAACGCGCCCGCGATGACGTCGGTGCGGGCACCGGGGTGTTCGGCGACGCAGCACTCGACCTCGGACCCGATCTCGCCCGCACGCACGAGCACATCCTGCACGGCGCTCTCGCACTGTCCGGTCTGCAAGCCGAATCGATGGTCCACGACGCCGCCTGGCTGCTCATGGATCTCGGCAGGCGTATCGAGCGGGTGATCACGCTCGCCGACCTCACCCGGAAGCTGTTCGAGTACGAGCATCCGCTCGACATGGAACAGGCACTCCTGGAGTCGTACCTCAGCGCCACCGAGTCGTCGGTCATCTACCGCAGACGCAACCGCGGTCTCTACCGTGCAGAGGCCGTCGCCGAGCTGTTGATGTTCGACGAGACCAACCCGCGCGCGATGATCTACCAACTCACCAAGATGCACGACGACCTGGCATCGCTGCCCGAGGCGCTGCGCTCTGCCGCCGCCGAGCGAGCGGTCGAGGAGATGACGGCCGAACTGCGTCGCTGCGGCCCGGCCGATCTCAGCAGCGTCGACGGAAACGGTCAGCGCGCTGAGCTCGTCGAATTGACGAGCACACTGCGCGACCGTGCACGCGCGCTGTCCGACCTGCTGAACCGGACGCGATTCGCTCCGCCGCGCACCGCGCAACCGATCTGGGGAGGTCAGCTGTGACGACACCCGCCGATGCGCCGGCAACGCGCAAGTACCGAGTCTTCCACCGCACCTGCTACACCTACGACGACGAGGTGTCGTCGTCGTATGGCAGGTGCTATCTGACGCCGCGCGACCTGCCGTACCAGCGTGTCCACGACACCGAGACGGTGATCTCGCCCGAGCCCGCTGACCGGTCCGTCGGCGTCGACGTCTACGGCAACATCGACGCCTACTTCCACGTCCGTACCGCTCACCGCGTACTGGAGGTGACCACGACGTCGATCGTCGAGGTTGACCCCATCGACCAGGGACTCGTACACAGCGTCGCCGCTCGCGCACCCTGGGAGGACGCCCGCCCAGCTGCCACCGGGGCGGTTCTGGTCGACGAGTTCGTACTCGACCTCGACCCACCGGAGATCACGCCTGCCGTGCGCGACTACGCCGCGGCGGTGTTCACCCCCGGCCGTCCGCTCGTCGACGCGATCATCGACCTGACGGCGCGCATCTTCTCCGACTTCACCTACCGTTCCGGATCGACGGCGATCAGCACGCGCGTCGACACGGTGCTCGAACGTCGGATGGGCGTGTGTCAGGACTTCGCCCGGGTGGCCATCGCCTGTCTGCGGTCGGTGGGACTCGCGGCGCGCTACGAGTCCGGCTACCTCGCGACCGACCCGCCGCCGGGCACCGAGCGCATCTTCGGCGCCGATGCCAGCCATGCGTGGGCCGCGGTTTGGCTGCCCGGTGATCGGTGGCTGGCCTTCGATCCGACGAACAACAAGCTCGTCGACGAACGTCACGTCACCGTGGCGTGGGGTCGTGATTACGACGACGTCCCGCCGCTGCGTGGCGTGATCTACACCGATGCGTCCAAGAGCGAGATCGAGGTCTCCGTCGACGTCAGTCCCTTGTCAGACAAGTCGGAGGCGAGGACGTGAGCGCTGCGGGCCGCATTCGAACCCGACCTGATTCGGGACAGTGTCGGTCGAAAAGCCGTCGGCGAACCGAATTGTTGTCTTTTGCGACACAAAAGGATCAGGTGAACGAAAACTGCAGGTCGAGGCCGTGCCGTGCAGGGTGCTCCCGTGTTCAGTCGCATAATCCGGTGACGCGTGTCGGCGCCGACGAGTAGGTTGGTTGGTGCCATGACGGTCATCACAGAAAGCCGCGTCACCAGCGTGGTGCGTGCCGCAGAAACAATGTTGTCCCGCCGAGCGGGGTCGCCGGTGGTTCTCGCCGATCCCGAGGATCTCGGAGGAAGCGGCCGAACCACGGTCGTAAGGGTACGCGTGGCGCAGAACCCTCTGTCGATGGACCGCACCCTGGTCATCAAGGCGCTCCCGAGCCACGAGGACCCGCAGGCCTTTCACCGCGAGATCGCGTCGTACAAATACGCGACGGCGCTGCCGACGGAGTCGCGGCCCGGTCCGCAACTGATTGCCTCCGATCCCGACAACCGGTTGATGGTGCTCTCCGACCTCGGCCGCGGGCATCCGTTGACAGTGCTGCTCGCCGACGCCGACGTGGTCGAGATGAGCCGTGCGGTGAGCGCGTGGGGCCAGGCGCTCGGTCGGATGCATGCGGCAACGGTCGGCGGAGAAGGCGACTTCGACGCCCTCGTACGCCACGGTGCTGCAGGCACCGCGGGCAGGGACATCCTCCGCGACGAAGCCATCCGTGCCGTGTCCGCTGCATCGGCACGCGTCGCCGACCTCGGGCTGACGCTTCCAGACGCAGTCGCCGAGGCACTGACGTCGGCGTGCGCGCTCTTCGACGAGGGCGACCACCGCGCATTCAGCCCCTCCGACGTCGGCCCCGAGAACATCCTTCTCAACGACGACGGCGTGCAGTTCATGGATTACGAGTGGGGCGGATTCCGCGACGCCACACTCGACATCGCCTACGGATTGGTCACCTTTGCCCCGCAACTCGGGCCGGCAGGCGTCGCTCACCGCCTCGACCTCGAGGTGTCGATGGTCGACGCCTGGCGCTCGGAAGTGGTGCCGATCTGGCCCGCACTCGAGCGCGATCGCTACATGGCACGGCAGTTGCTCACGGCGCGGCTGCTGTGGGTGTGGTTGTCGACGGTGTGGATGCTGCCCGATTCGTCGACCGACACCGTTCCGATGACGCACTATGCCCACGACTGGGCGCTGCACACCAACGATCCCCGTGTCCTCGTGGCGCGCTGGTCCGATCTCGCCGCCGCGGCGACGAGCAACGCCGAGATCTCTGAGTTCGCAACCGAAGTGGGCCTCGCGCTGCAGCGTGCGTGGCTGGACTGACCGCGGTGGGGGGATTGTTCGACCCGCCGCCTCAGAGTTCGACGAGCGGCGCCACATCGCTGACATCGCCGCCGTCACCGAGCGCACCGCTGGCGGTGCGCATGCGTCCGCAGACTCTCGACGACATCGTCGGCCAGCAACACCTCCTCGGCGAGGGGTCACCACTGCGTCGTCTGATCAGCGGATCGGGCGCGGCGTCGGTGATGCTCTACGGCCCACCGGGCACCGGTAAGACGACGATGGCCTCGCTCATCTCGAGCGCGGCGGGCGGACGATTCGAAGCGCTCTCGGCGCTGTCCGCGGGCGTGAAGGAGGTGCGCGCGGTCATCGAGGTCGCGCGGCGTCGATTGGCGGCCGGTGAGCAGACCGTCTTGTTCATCGATGAGGTCCACAGGTTCTCCAAGACCCAGCAGGATGCGTTGCTCGACGCCGTCGAGAACCGGATCGTCCTCCTCGTCGCCGCGACCACCGAGAATCCGTCGTTCTCCGTCGTGTCCCCACTGTTGTCCAGATCGCTTGTGCTGCAGTTACGTTCGCTCACCGACGACGACATTCGCACGGTGCTGCGCCGCGCCGTCGCCGACGAACGCGGACTCGGCGGTGCCGTCACCGTCACCGACGACGCGTACGACCACCTCGTGGCGGTCGCGGGTGGCGACGCGCGCCGAGCACTGACCGCACTCGAGGCCAGCGCCGACGCAGCACTGCGCGAGCCGACAACCGATGACGAAGGCAGTGGTGAGGCGGTTGCCGAACGCCGCGAGATCCCTGAGATCGGTGTAGCCGACGTCGAGGCGGCCATCGACCGCGCGGCCGTGCGGTACGACCGCGACGGCGACCAGCACTACGACGTGACCAGCGCGTTCATCAAGTCGATCCGCGGATCCGACGTCGACGCCGCGGTGCACTACCGCGCCCGGATGATCGCCGCAGGCGAGGATCCCCGCTTCATCGCCAGGCGGCTGATGATCCACGCTAGCGAAGACATCGGGATGGCCGATCCGATGGCGTTGCAGACCGCCGTCGCCGCGGCGCAGGTGGTGGCTCTCGTGGGGATGCCGGAGGCAAAGCTGGCGCTCACGCAGGCGACCATCCACCTCGCGACCGCCCCGAAGTCCGCGGGTGTGGTCAGCGCTATCGGCGCTGCGCTCGCCGACGTCGAAGCAGGCAAAGCCGGCGCCGTGCCGCCCGGACTACGCGACGCGCACTACAGCGGCGCCAAGAAGTTGGGCAGCGGCGTCGGATATCAGTACCCCCACAACGATCCTGACGGTGTTGTGCCGCAACAGTATCCACCCGATGAGCTCGTCGGCGTCGACTACTACGTGCCCACCGATCACGGTTTCGAGCGCGAGATCGGGCCGCGGGTGGCCAAACTGCGATCGATCGTGCGCCGGGCGACGCGCCGGCCGAAGAAGTCGTGACGCCGCTCAGCGGTGGCGTGTAGAGAACGCCAGAGCCGTTGCTGCCGCGGCCATTGCGATGCCCACCCACACCGGCGACACCCAACCGAGCCCTGCGCCGATCGTCAGTCCGCCGAGAAACGTGCCGATCACGTTGCCCACGTTGAACGCGGCGATGTTGGCTGCCGACGCCATGGTCGGTGCGTCGCCCGCGAAGTGCATCACCCGCAGTTGCAGCGGCGGGCTGGTCGCGAACCCGACGAGGCCCATGACGAAGAGCAGGATCGCGACGGCGACCGGCACGTGTGCGAGCAGTGCGTAGGCGACGAGGGTGAGGGTCAGCAGCACGGGCAGAGTGCGCAGTGTGAGCGTGAGGTTGCGATCGGCGGCCCAGCCGCCCACGATGTTGCCGACGCACAGTCCGAGCCCGAGAACGATCAGCAGCCAGGCCACCGCGGACTCCGGATAGCCCGTGACATGCGTGACGAGGGGCTCGATGTAAATGAACGCGCCGAACACTCCGCCGAAGAGCACCATTGTCAGGACGATCGAGATCAGCACCTGCGGTCGAAGCAGGACACGGTAGGCCGATCCGCCGCTCGACGTCGGCGCCGGTCGTGACGGGACGAGTGCAACGATCCCGACCAGTGCGACAACTCCGACGACGCTCACCATCCAGAACGCCGCCCGCCAGCCGAAGTGTTGTCCCACAACGGTTCCGAAGGGAACCCCGATCACGTTCGCCGCAGTCAAACCGGTGAACATCACCGCGATCGCGCCGGCTCTGCGGTGCGGCGCCACGAGGTCGGCAGCCAGCACTGCGCCGATACCGAAGTAGCCGCCGTGGCACATCGCGGTGACCACACGGCCGAGCAGCGCCACGTCGAATGTGGGTGCGAGGGCGGTGAGCACGTTGCCGACGATGAATAGGCACAGGAGCACCACCGAATCCGCCGACGGCCAGTGCGGTCAGAGCCGCTCGGGCGTGTGGTGTGGCGGTGGCCTTGTCCAGGGTGGAATCTGTTGCGGCAGTTGCGGTCTCACTCATGGTGGTTCCTTCACGACGAGATGACGCGCGGTCGGGTGACCGGCGTGGGAAAAGGGGAACGGTGCGGTGCGGGCTCAGCCCGAAAGCGTCGTGCTCGCGAGCAGGCGTAGCGCGTCGGCGTGCGACGACCCTGGCGTGGCGTGCATGAGCATCAATCGATGCCCGTCTTCCTGGGGGAGATGCAGCATGTCGTAGGTGAGGTCGAGATCGCCGACGATCGGATGCCGGAAGCGCTTGGTACCGCTCGAACAGGGTTCGACGGGGTGCGCCGCCCAGATCCGGGCGAAGTCGGCGCTGCGGGAAGCCAGGTCTGGGACGAGAAGGTCGATGTCGTGGATGTGCAGGGGTGCTGTGACGTATCGCAACGAGGCAACTGCCAGTCGTGCCTCGAACTCCCAGTCACGGTGCAGCGCGCGGGTGGTCGGGTCGGTGAACAGCATCGACACCTTGTTCGGCGGTGTACTCGACGTCGGGGCTGCAGGGTCGCGGTGACTCGCCAGCACCGCGTGACCGAGGCGATTCCAACCGGCGATGTCCTGCACAGGCGAGAGCGCGATCGCAGCGACGTCGGGCATGGCGTCGAGCAGCGTCGCGAGACCGGGACGCATTCGCACTCTGACCGGCGGCGGCGTCGCCGAGCCCGCGAGGTGATAAAGGTGTGCACGTTCGACTTCGTCGAGGCGTAGTGCGCAGGAAGTCGGCGAGTTGCTCGGCGGCCGTTGATCCGTTGGTCACGAGTCCATCGTGACCCGATCAACGGCCATGTGCCTGTCCCTGCCGGTGCCAGTCAGCCCGTCACTTGACGATGAAGACGTCCGAGCAGCTCGGCGCAGGAAGCGTCAGCAGTGGCCCCCGATTGACCGGCCGCAGCTCGATACGCACCCGACCTGCGCCGGTGTGGACGTCGCGGAAGTCGTGAATCGAGCCGCCACTGGCACCAGTTGTGCGCTGGACGGCTCTCAACGTCTCCGAGCGATGAGTGTTCAGGTTCGTCCAGACGACCGTCATGAGGTTGTCGTATCCCCAGATGCTGAAACTCGCCGTTACCGATATGTCGACGGCGCCGCGCTGCCCGTTGCGTAGCCACTGACTGGTGCTGATGCCACCGGAGTACGTGTTGTCGATGATGTTGGGGCTGAGGGCATTGCAGCGGTTTCGGGACATCTGGTTGATCACCCCATCGGATTCGTCGTAGGTGGCTGCCGATGCCACACCGATGCCGACGGAGGTGACGACGAGCGCGACGAACAGGACGAGTGCGGAGCGGGCTACTGTGATCGGTCTCATGTCTTTGTGATCGTGAATCGCATCTGGGTCGTTAGCCTAGTGATCGTTTTGTGCTCCCGAAGACGCTCTTCAGGTGTCCTGGTGACGCGGCGGTAGGCTGGTATGTCGCAGATCGTCGGATTCGCGCGTGCCCGGGTCCCGACGGTGACGACAGACGTACACGCACCACGACCACCGAGGACGAGAACCCAGTGCAGACGCATGAGATCCGGCAGAGATTCCTGGATCACTTCATCAAGGCCGGACACACCGAGGTGCCCAGTGCCTCGCTGATCCTCGACGATCCCAACCTGCTGTTCGTCAACGCAGGCATGGTGCCGTTCAAGCCCTACTTCCTCGGTGAACAGACCCCGCCGTTCGACCGCGCCACCAGCGTGCAGAAGTGTGTCCGCACACTCGACATCGAAGAGGTCGGCATCACCACCCGCCACAACACCTTCTTCCAGATGGCGGGCAACTTCTCGTTCGGCGACTACTTCAAGCGTGAGGCCATCCGCTTTGCGTGGGATCTGCTCACCTCGTCGGTGGACGACGGCGGATACGGCATCGACCCGCAGAAGCTCTGGCCGACGGTCTACCTCGACGACGACGAGGCGTTCGCGATCTGGCGCGACGAGATCGGTGTTCCCGCAGAGCGCATCCAGCGGCGCGGGATGAAGGACAACTACTGGTCGATGGGCGTGCCCGGCCCGTGCGGCCCGTGCTCGGAGATCTTCTACGACCGTGGACCCGCCTACGGCGTCGAAGGTGGACCCGAAGCCGACGAGGATCGCTACATCGAGATCTGGAATCTCGTGTTCATGCAGAACGAGCGAGGCCCCGGCGGAGCCAAGGAGGGTTACGAGATCCTCGGCCCGCTGCCGAAGAAGAACATCGACACCGGTATGGGCGTCGAGCGTGTGGCCTGCCTGCTGCAGAACGTCGACAACGTCTACGAGACCGACTTGCTCAAGCCGCTCATCGACCTGGCGTCGGAGCTGACCGGTCGGGGCTATGGCGCGGGCAATCACGACGACGACGTGAGGTTCCGCGTCATCGCCGACCACGCCCGCACCGCGGTCATGCTCATCGGCGACGGCGTGCTCCCAGGTAATGACGGACGCGGTTACGTGCTGCGGCGACTCCTGCGGCGCGTGGTCCGCTCCATGCGGTTGCTCGGCGATGCCAAGCCGACCATGGAGATCATCGTGAACACGGTGATCGACGTCATGTCGCCGTCGTACCCCGAACTCGCCGAGCAGCGCGCCCATATCGTCACCGTCGCGGTCGGCGAGGAGACGTCGTTTGCCAAGACGCTCGAGGCCGGGTCCAAGCTGTTCGCCGACGCCGCGCAGGCCACCAAGGCGGCGCACAAGAAGACGATCAGCGGTAACGACGCGTTCACCCTGCACGACACATACGGATTCCCGATCGATCTCACGCTCGAGATGGCCGCGGAGGCAGGTCTCGACGTCGATCAGCAGGGATTCACCGAACTGATGGCGGAGCAGAAGCAGCGCGCCAAGGACGACGCGGTGGCCCGCAAGACCGGACACACCGACGCCGCGGTGTACCGCGAGTTTCTCGACCGCGGCCCCACCGAGTTCACCGGCTTCGACGAGCTGGTGTCCGAGGCACGAGTGCTCGGTCTCATCACCGACGGCACGCGCGTGCGGTCGGCGGGCCCCGGTGAACAGACCACGGTGATCCTCGACCGCACGCCGCTCTACGCGGAGTCGGGCGGTCAGATGGCCGACATCGGCACGATCACCACCAGCGACGGCACCCGACTCACCGTCAGCGACGTGCAGAAGGTCGGCAAATCGGTGTGGCTGCACAAGGCCACCGTCGACGCAGGCGAGATCCACGACGGCGACGAGGTGATCGCTTCTGTCGATCAGTCGTGGAGACACGGTGCGACACAAGGACATTCGGGTACGCACATGGTCCATGCCGCGCTGCGCGAGGTACTCGGCCCCAGCGCGACACAGGCCGGGTCGCTCAACCGGCCCGGCTACCTGCGCTTCGACTTCCACTCCGGCTCGGCGCTGAGTGAGGATCAGCGGCAGCAGATCGAAGAGATCTCGAACGCCGCCGTCGAGTCCAATTACCCGGTGCACACGTTCGAGACCGGCCTGAGCGAGGCGAAGGCGATGGGCGCGATGGCGCTCTTCGGCGAGAACTACGGCGATGTCGTGCGCGTCGTCGAGATCGGCGGGCCCTTCTCGATGGAGCTCTGCGGCGGAACGCATGTGGCGTCGTCGGCGCAGATCGGACCGGTCACGTTGATCGGCGAATCCTCCGTCGGATCAGGCGTGCGGCGCGTCGAGGCGTACGTCGGAATGGACTCGTTCCGCTACCTGTCCAAGGAACGTGCGTTGCTCGCGGGACTGGCGTCGTCGCTCAAGGTGCCCTCCGCCGAGGTTCCGGGCCGCGTCGAGCAACTCGTCACCCGCCTGCGTGATGCGGAGAAGCAGCTCGAGAAGGTGCGTGCCGACGCTGCTCGCTCGGCGGCAGGCGATCTGCTCGATTCCGCCGACACCGTCGGTTCGACGCTCGTGGTCGGCGGGGTGGTCCCGGGAGTCGGGGCCAACGACCTTCGCGGTATCGCGACCGATCTCCGAGGCCGCGTCGGTGACCGACAAGCCGTGATCGCGTTGTTCTCGACGACCGGTGAGGGCGACGACACCAAGGTTCCGTTCGTCATCGCCACGACGGATTTCGCGCGGGGCGCCGGCATCAAAGCGGGCGACCTGGTCAAGGAGATCGCGCCACTCGTGGGTGGACGCGGCGGTGGCAAACCCGACCTCGCGCAGGGATCGGGCACCGACGCCGCGGGGATCGACGCCGCGCGGACCCGCATCCGGGAGATCGTCGGCCGATGAGTCTGACTCGGGGGCGTCGTCTCGGCGTCGACGTGGGGAGCGTGCGGATCGGGGTGGCCGTGAGCGATCCCGACGGCATCCTCGCGACACCTGTGGAGACGGTCGCGGGAGCCGACGTCGACGCCGCGGTGGCGCGACTACGCGCACTGGTCGAGGAGTACGACGCCGTCGAGGTGATCGTCGGGCTGCCCAAGACGCTGCGCAATACGGACGGTCCGGCAGCCGATAAGGCACGCGCCTTCGGGACCCGACTCGCCGAAGGACTTGAGGGGATTTCAGTAGTGTTTTCTGACGAGCGACTCACCACCGTAGCTGCGCAGCAGGCGCTACACGCCAGTGGACGCAGCGTGAAGGCGTCGCGCGGGGTGATTGATCAGGCGGCTGCGGTCGCTATTCTTCAGGGGTGGCTGGATTCGCGACGATGAGTGGTTCAACGCTGTCCACGGACCATCTCGCCATGCGAGTTGTCAGATATGAGGGAGGAGACGTTCGGTGACCGACGAACGGCATCGGAATCGTCATCGTGAACTCTCTGATCATCCTACCGAAGGACTGGATCTCGAGCGACTCCGGTACTTCACACAACCGGCCGACGGCAAGCCGCACAACCGGCATCGGCGTCGACGCACCGGCACCACGGGACAGATACCGGTAGTCCGCACCGACACTCCCAGGCCCCAACGTCCGCGCACCGACGGCGCGCAGTCGCCACAGCCGGCGCGAGACGTTCCGCAGGGTCGTGTCGCGCGCCCGGCGCAGGGTACGCCAGAGGCTCCCGCTACCCGGCCCCAGCCGACCGATCGGCCCGTTCGCCGACCGGAACCGTCTGCGGACGGCGAGTCGGTGGATACCTTCCACATGGCCACACCGCGTCGCGCCCGCCCGCAACGCATCTCGCCGACGCCGCCCGTCGACCATCAACTCGATACAACCCGGGTCGACCCGGCGCCGGTTGAGACGACGCCGGCCGACGCCCCGGTGACGTCGCGGACGACAGTCTCACCAGAGGCTCACGGGGCCCACGACTACCAGGGGGCCCATGACTACCAGGATGCACACGACTACCAGGGCGCCCCTGTCGCACTCGAGTCGATCGAGCCCGACGAGTCGTACGACTCGATCGACCACGACCAACCGATCTCGCCGACGCGCAGGGGGAGGGGCCGCACACGCACTCCCGAATCGCGACGCAGACGACGCAAGCGACGAACCGTGCTCGCAGCGGTCATCGCCATCATGCTGATCGCGGTTGTCGGTGTCGGCTACTACGGGTTGCGTGCGGCGGGCTTGCTGGACTCGCGCAAGGACTACACGAACGCTGCGGGCACCGGCGACGTGATCGTCGACATTCCGCAGAACTCGACGTTGAAGGATTTCGGGCGAATCCTCGCAGACGACAACGTCGTCGGCAGTCAGCGTGCATTCATCAATGCCGCTGACGGACAGGCGATTTCGGGCGGCTACTACAAACTACGCACCGAGATCCCCGCGTCGACAGCCGTGCAGATGCTCACCGACGGGACCACGCACCGGGTCGGTCGAGTCGTGGTTCCGGAGGGTCTGCAGCTCGACACGAAAAAGGGCATAGACGGCAAGACGACGCCGGGCATCTTCCAGAAGATCTCCGACGCCACGTCCGTCACCGTCAACGGACAGAAGATCGGCGTGTCGGTCGACGACCTGCAGAAGGCGGCAGCAGACACCCCCGCGCAGCAACTCGGCGTACCCGACTGGGCGGTCGCCGACGTCGAGAAGCTCAATGGCGATCACCGGCGGATCGAGGGACTGATAGCTCCGGGTACCTGGGAGACGATCGACCCGCATATGTCGGCGACGCAGATCCTGCAGCAGTTGATCTCGCAGAGCGGGCAGCGTTTCGCGCAGTGGGGTTTGAATTCAGAGGGTTCCAACGACTCGGGTCTGACGCCGTATCAGACCTTGGTGTCGGCGTCCGTTGTCGAACGCGAGGTCACCAAGCCGGACGACTACGCCAAGGTCGCGCGGGTGATTCTCAATCGTCTCGACAAGGACCAGCGCCTCGAGATGGATTCGACCGCCAACTACACCGCGACGGTGACCAACATCGACCTCGACGGTGAAGCATACAAGTCCGACAATGCATGGAACACCTATCAGATGAAGGGGCTCCCGGCTACGCCGATCGGTGCGGTCGGCGAGCGTGCGCTGGAGGCGACCGAACGTCCGGAGAGCGGCAACTGGCTGTACTTCGTCACCGTCGACCGCGAGGGTACGACGCTGTTCGCCGACACCTTCGACGAGCACAAACGCAACCGCGAGAAGGCGTGCGACAACAAGCTCCTGACCACCGGGTGTAGTTGAGTCGATGGATCTGACACCTCCGCCACGGCACGCTCCCGTCGGTGGCACCGCGGGCCGCCGTGCCGCGGTCCTCGGCTCGCCGGTCTCGCATTCGCGCTCACCCGACCTGCATCTCGCGGCGTACCGTGCCCTGGGATTGGATGACTGGACCTACGAGCGGATCGAGTGCGACGAGCGTCGGCTTTCCGAACTGGTGGGCGCGCTCTCGCCCGAATGGGTAGGCCTGTCGGTCACCATGCCCGGTAAGCGTGTCGCACTCGAGGTCGCAGACGAACGCACCGAGCGGGCAGTCCTCGTGGGTTCGGCAAACACCCTGGTGCGCACCGAGAACGGCTGGCGCGCCGACTGTACCGACATCGATGGCATGATCGGTGCCCTGCGGGAGGTCGACGTCGCGGTGGCCGGGCGTCCGCACGCCGTTCTCGTGGGGGCGGGTGGAACCGCGCTGCCGAGCGTGGCCGCGCTCGCGGAGGCCGGTTTCGCTGAATTGACGGTGGTCGCGCGCGACGAGGGACGCGCGTCCGACGTGGTCGACCTCGCGCGGCGACTCGATCTCGACGTGCGCTTCCTTCCGTTCCGTCCGTCGCGAGAACTCCTCGAGGCGAGCGCCGACGCCGGCGTCGTCGTTTCGACGGTCCCCGCCGCGGCGGTCGAGCCGATCATCGACTCGTTCACGCACACGCGCGCGCTCGTCGACGTGATCTACAACCCGTGGCCGACGCCGCTCGCGAACTCCGTGTCTGCCGGCGGAGGGCGCGTTGTCGGGGGTTTGGTGATGTTGCTCAACCAGGCGTACAGCCAGGTGGAGCAGTTCACGGGACGTGTCGCACCGCGTGAGGCGATGGCCGCCGCGCTCGACTGATCCCTCCACACTCACAGCCCGATCCACAGGTGCGCCGCGCCTATCGGCGGCGGCGCGTCGGATTGCGACTCGTCGTCGAGACTGTCGTGCATGGAACCCGTTGGCTGCCTGGTCGCGCTGTGGCTGGCCACGCTCGCCGACATCGACCGTCGTACCTCGCGGTTGCCGACCGTTCTGCTGTGGCCCGGTTGTGTCGCAGTCGGGGTCTCGTCGTGCGTACGACCGTGCATTGCGCTCGCCGCGGTCGCTGCCGCGGGTCCGTACCTCGTTGGGTGGCTCACCGGTCTCTGCGGTGGTGGCGACGTCAAGTTGGCGTTCGCGCTCGGCGGCACGCTCGCCGACCCGGCGTCGGCATTGCTGATGGTGCTCTTCGCTCAGGTACTCGGGCTGCTGATGCGACGAGGGCGGCAGCGCTGGCCACACGGGCCGCCGATGATCGCCTCGGGCGCGATGCTGCTCGTCGCAGGCTCGGGATGAGAAGACGTGGGATGGCAAGACGTGGTTGGGGTGTCGCCGCCGTCACATGGAACAATTGATCCTTGTGTTGCGCTGGATAACCGCCGGAGAGTCTCATGGCCCGGCCCTTGTTGCCATTGTCGAAGGCATGGTCGCCGGGGTGGAGATCACCTCGACCGACATCGCCGAACAACTCGCACGCCGCAGGCTCGGCTACGGGCGTGGTGCGCGCATGAAGTTCGAGGCCGACAAGGTGAGCGTGCTCGGGGGTGTGCGACATGGGCTGACCCTCGGTGGGCCGGTCGCGATCGAGATCGCCAACAGCGAGTGGCCCAAGTGGGAGACCGTGATGGCGGCCGATCCCGTCGACCCCGCTGAACTCGAGGGCAGCGCGCGTAACGCCGCGCTGACCCGCCCCCGGCCAGGGCATGCCGACTACTCCGGCATGCTCAAGTACGGATTCGACGACGCTCGTCCGGTGCTCGAACGTGCGAGCGCCCGCGAAACCGCCGCGCGCGTCGCGGCGGGCACCGTCGCGCGCAACTTCCTGCGTCAGGTGTTCGGGATCGAGGTGATCTCGCACGTGATCTCGATCGGTGGCAGCACTCCGTATGTCGGTCCGCCACCGACGATCTCCGACCTCGCCGCGATAGACGAGAGCCCGGTGCGTGCGTTCGACAAGGCTGCCGAGGAATCGATGATCGCCGAGATCGAGACCGCGAAGAAGGAAGGCGACACGCTCGGCGGCGTCGTCGAGATCGTCGCGACCGGTGTTCCGGTCGGGCTCGGTTCGCATGTCAGCGGCGAGACCCGACTCGATTCGCGCCTGGCGGGCGCGCTCATGGGTATCCAGGCGATCAAGGGCGTCGAGGTCGGCGACGGCTTCGAGACCGCACGTCGTCGTGGCAGCGCCGCGCACGACGAGATGGTTCCCGGACCCGACGGCGTACTCCGGTCCACCAACCGTGCGGGTGGCCTCGAGGGCGGCATGACGAACGGTGAGGACATCCGTGTCCGTGTCGCCATGAAGCCGATCTCGACGGTGCCGCGCGCACTCTCGACGATCGACATGGCGACCGGTGAGCAGGCGCAGGCCATCCATCAGCGTTCCGACGTCGTCGCCGTGCCCGCTGCGGGCGTCGTCGCCGAGTCGATGGTGGCACTCGTCGTCGCACAGGCTGCCCTGGAGAAGTTCGGCGGCGATTCGGCGACCGAGACCTCCGACAATCTGGCCGGGTACCTCAAGCGCGTCGCGCAGCGCGGAGCGCGGTCGTGAACACACCTGCGGCAGCGGGCGTGACATCGACGAGTAAACCGGCCGCTGTGCTCGTCGGGTTCATGGGTGCGGGGAAATCGACCGTCGGTAGGTTGCTCGCCGACAGGCTCGGGGTCGACTTCATCGATACCGATCACGAGATCGTCCGCCGAACCGGGCGGTCCATTCCCGACATCTTCGTCGCCGATGGTCCCGAGAAGTTCAGGGAACTCGAAGCGGAGGTCGTGGCCGACGTGCTCGCAACGCACAGCGGGATCGTCGCGCTCGGCGGTGGCGCTGTCACCACGGCGGACGTGCGCACGGCTCTTGATTCGCATCGTGTCTTCTACCTGCGCGTCAGTGCGGAGTCGGGATTCGCCCGGGTGCGCGAGTCCGATCGCCCGCTACTGGCCTCCGACGATCCGGCGGAGCGCTACCGATCGTTGCTCGCCGAACGCGAAGAAACCTATACGGCGGTCGCGCGCGTCGAAGTCGACGCGCATGGCGACCCCGATGTCGTCGCAGATCTGATCATTCTGGCGCTGGCCGACGAACTCACAGCAGGGAGAACCTCATGACCGAGCCGATCTCCATCCGGGTCAACGGGGCGTCGCCCTACGACGTCGTCATCGGGCGCGGGCTGCTCGACGAGGTCGCTCAGGCCGCCTTCGGCGCCGACAGGATCGCCGTGCTGTACCAGCCGACGCTCGCGCAGACGGCAGAGCAGGTACGAGAGTTCTTGGCGGACAAGGGATTCGACGCGCACCGCGTGGAGATTCCTGATGCGGAGGCCGGTAAGGATCTGTCGGTTGCCGCATTCTGCTGGGATGTCTTCGGGCGTATCGGCCTCAAGCGCAACGACAAGGTCATCGCGCTCGGCGGGGGCGCGGCAACCGATCTCGCCGGGTTCGTCGCGGCCACCTGGATGCGCGGGATCGGTGTCATCCACATTCCTACGACGCTGCTCGCCATGGTCGACGCCGCAGTCGGCGGCAAGACCGGCATCAACACCGACGCCGGCAAGAATCTCGTCGGCTCGTTCCACGAACCCGACGCCGTGCTCATCGACATCGCCACGTTGGAGACGGTGCCGCGCAACGAGATCATCGCGGGTCTGGCCGAGGTCATCAAGACCGGATTCATCGCCGATCCCACCATCCTCGACATCATCGAGGCTGATCCCGCCGCCGCCACGGACCCGACCGGTCCGGTGCTGCCGGAGCTGATCCGACGTTCGGTCCAGGTCAAGGCCGACGTCGTCTCCGCCGACCTCAAGGAATCGTCACTGCGCGAGATCTTGAATTACGGACACACGATGGGGCATGCGATCGAGCGTCGTGAACGCTACCGGTGGCGCCACGGTGCCGCCGTGGCCGTCGGATTGGTCTATGCGGCCGAATTGGCGCGGCTCGCAGGACGACTCGACGACGAGACGGCCGACCGGCATCGGAGCATCCTCGAACTTGTCGGCTTGCCGACCACCTATGACGCCGACGCGTTTCCCGATCTGTTGGAGGGGATGTCGGGCGACAAGAAGAACCGTTCGGGCGTTCTGCGGTTCGTCGTACTCGACGGACTGGCCAAGCCGGGCAGGCTCGAGGGCCCCGATCCCGGCCTGCTTGTCGCGGCCTATTCGGCTATCGCCTCCGAGCGTCCGACCGCAGGCACCACGCTGCTCTGATCAGGCCGGTACCGCTCTGATCAGGCGGGGTCGGCGCCCGATTTCGCGACCGTGCGCTCGTCGGTGCGTTCGATGACGGCTGTGTCGTCGTCGCGGGAGTCGTCG
>NZ_LZMO01000216.1:0-12314 GCF_001665715.1 Gordonia sp. 852002-10350_SCH5691597 | reverse complement strand
GTGCTGCTGTGCGTCGCGGTGTGCCGCTGACCACGAGGGGAAAGGGAACAGGTAATTACGGCCAGGTTGTCCCACGCTTCGGTGGGTTGGTCATGGACATGACATCGCTCACGGCCATCCACGACATCGACGAGCGGTGCATCACGGCCCAGGCTGGCTCACGCATGATTACCCTCGAGCAACACGCGTGGGACAACGGCTCACAGCTGTGGATGTACCCCTCGACGGTCCAGTCGACCCTCGGCGGGTTTCTTGCGGGCGGTTCGGCGGGTACCGGGACGATCGTGCACGGCCGTAATCACCAGGGATTCGTCGACGCCCTCGACGTCGTGTACGCCACCGAGGACGCAGAGTTGGTACACCTCGAAGGCGACGACGCGCAGCCATTGGTCCACACCTACGGTGTTGCCGGTGTGATCGTCGGGGCCCGAGTTCGCGTCGAGCCGCTCCAGCAGTGGCGCAGTGTGTACACGAGTTTCGCAGACCACCATGACGCGTTCGCAGTGGCGTTGGACGCCGCGTCGCTCGACCCCGCACCACGTCTACTCTCCGCCGATCGCGCTGAGGTTGTCGATTCGTTGCCGGCTGATCCTGCGCTCGTGCGAGGCCGCGCAAGCGTGAGGGGGATCGTCGATGTCGCGTGCGTAGACGATCTGTGTGACCGAGTCGTGTCCGCGGGAGGTCGCGTCGAGGCGGTGCGAGAGGGAATTGCGCAGACCGTGAAGCTCTCGACGCTCTCGTACAACCACCCGACCTGGTGGCTTCAGAAAGCGCAGCCGGACAAGTACTTTCACATGGAATGTCGCGGCGATGCACTGGTCGAGAGGCTCGACGAGGTAGAGGCCGTCTATGACGGCGGAATGGTCCACCTCGAAATGGGACACGAAATGATGTTCGGCATGCTCAACGGGATCTACCACAGCCCTGAACAGATCATGGAGGGTGTCGACAAATTGGAAGCACTGGGTGTCAACGTCCATTCGCCGCACCAATGGTACGTGGATCTCGATGCTGATCGGGTGAAAGCTGTTGCGGCGCGCACTGATCCGAAGGGGTTGCTGAATCCGGGGAGGTGGATGTGAGCACCGCAACGAGGCGATACGCGGACCTGACCACTGCGGAGGTAGCCGACGCACTCGGTCGTGACTCCGTCCTGGTGCTGCCGACAGGGGCTATCGAACCGCACGGCCCGCACCTGCCGTTGTCGACGGACCTGATCATGGCTGAGTCGATCGCCGCCGAGGTCGTCGACCGTGGCGCGGCCGCAGGGCATGACGTGTGGTTGCTGCCTGCGTTGGCGTACACAAAGTCCGATGAGCACGCGCGACTTCCCGGGACACTATGGCTGCGTGCGTCGACTCTTCTGGAAACTCTCATCGATCTGGGATCGGCCATGTCCTCGACACCGGCGAGACGTCTGCTGGTGATCAATGCCCACGGTGGTAACTCCGCACTGATCGAGGTGGCAGCACGCGAGTTACGTCGACGATTCGACTTGCAGACGTTCTTTTCATCTGGACCTGCGACGCCAGGCCCTACCGAACGCGGACTCGGTATTCACGCGGGATGGGCTGAGACCTCGATGATGCTGCATGTCCGACCTGATCTCGTACACATGGACCGTGCGGTGGCCGCAGTCGCGGACAAGGTTGCCGACTACGAGCACGTCGGTTTTACGAAGTCCATCAAATTCGGTTGGCTCTCAACCGATTTCGATGAGTCCGGAGTCGTCGGTGATCCCACCGGCGCTGACGCTCTGACGGGAGCCGACTTGTTCGAGCGACGCGTGAGTGACCTGGTGTCGGGGTTGGGTGACGTCGCGGTCTTCGATCCGGGACGGGTACGCGCATGATCACCAGCAGTGCGGATTTCGGCGTCGACTGTGAGCCCGATGAGGAACGCAGTGTCGACCCTCTCACTTTGCTCGGGAGATGGACGAGGTCAGGTGGAGAAGGCGCTCCGCCGCTGATGTCGCTGGCGACGAATGGTGTCGACGGTTATCCGCGTGTGCGTCACGTGTTGTTGTCCGAAAGTGACGACACCGCAGTGTATTTCCACACGGATTCTCGCTCAGACAAGGCCGAGCAGATCGCACGTTCGCCCCGAGCGGCGTGCGCGCTGGTGTGGCCGACCGAGGGGAAGCAGGTGGTGATGTATGGCGATGTGCGACCGGTCGATCCCACAGAGGCCGCCGACGCCTACGCCAGACGTACGCGCTACCTTCAAATCTTGGCATGGTGCAACGACGTCGAGATGGCGCATCGTCGGCAAGGAGATCGCCGCGATGCGTGGGCCCGTTTTGACACCCAACACGACCAGCTCGACCCTCCGCCGACGTGGGCCGGCTATATGTTGACGCCCTGCGAGATTACGTTCTGGCGTGGCGACCCTGTCGGCCCATCGCGACGAATTCGCTTCGTCCGCAAGACTGGCGATGAGTGGGAGACCGAGGTGTTACCGGGATGAGTTCGACTGTGTTCCACAATGCGACGGTTCTCCCCGTCGACGGCGAACGCGACTGGTTCCACGGTTGGATTTCGGTGTCCGATGGTCGAATCACGGCGCTCGGCGATGGGACGCCGCCAACCGGCGCTGACGCCTATCGCGACTTGCACAACTGTTTTCTCGCACCGGGTTTTGTCTCAGCGCACAGTCACATCTACACCGGAGCGATGCGCGGGGTCGCCGCGACAAGTCCGCTCTACGAGTGGGTCAGCACGAACAGTCTGATGCTTTCGCATGCGCAACCGGATGACATGTACTGGCTATCGCTCGCGGGTGCATCAGATCACCTGGCAGCGGGCATCACCTCGGTTTACAACTTCACGCAGTCGAGGGTCGTGTCGCTCTTCGACTACGGCTCTTCGACTCTGCGTGCAGAGCAGATCAACGAGCCGGAGTTCGTGACACGACAGGTCGACGGTGTGATGCACTCCGGAATCCGGTCGGTGACGAGCGTCCGTCTCGATGACGAACAATTGCCCCTCGGAGACGCGGTTGCCGGATTCGACGCAGTGATGGCCCACCTGTCGACGATCGACGCGTCGTCGAATCTCGGCGGCTCGGTCTATGGTTCCGTGCAGTGGTCGTCGTCGCCTGCCACAGCCGAACGCGAGCGCGAGTTGATGACACGGCACGAGATCACAAACCAGGCGCACTTCGTGGAAACCGCCGAGCAACTCGGGATTCAGCAGGCGAAGTTCGACTGGTACGACGCGGCGGGTTGTCTCGGTGAGGATTTCGCGTTCGGCCACTTTGTGCATCCGACGGAACAGATGGTGCAGCGGGTCTGTGAATCGGGGACAGCTGTTGTGTGGCAACCGATGTCGAACGGAAGACTGGGCTCGGGCATAGCCGACGTTCCGAGGCTGCTCGATCGTGGAGTGCGCGTGGGGATGGGTGTCGATGATCAGTCGTGCACCGACATCTCCGACCCCTTCGAGAACATGCGTACGGGACTCTACCTGCAGCGTGCCAAGCACTCCGATCCTCAGATCCTCTCGCCCGCAACCGTTCTGTGGGCGCACACACGAGGAGCTGCCGACGCTGTGGGCATTGCCGACAAGGTGGGTTCGCTCCAAGTGGGAAAGTATGCCGATTTCGTCGTCGTCGACCCGCTGACGCCTCACCTGGGCCCGATCTGGGACCCGATCGCGACGTATGTCTTGGCGTGCGGACAGAGAAACATTGCGTCAGTCCACGTCGGCGGCGACGCCGTCTGGGAGCGCGGCCGCCGGGATGCGCTGCGTGAGGAAGCCGACGCCGAAGCGACTCGACGCATGATCCGATGCGCCGCCGCGGTCGGCATACATCCCGCACTGACATACCCGGAAGTCGTCCGATGACCAAGGACATACCGCCACCGGTGTCTGCGCACGTCGACGACGTAGTCGGGTACCGCATCAGTCCAGACGACACCGTGGTGCTCGTCGTATTGTCAGGTCCGCGGACGTCCGGCTCGCAGACAACGGTGTGTTTCGAGGTGTGGGAGCCCGGCGGCTCACAGCCGGACAACTCTCACCCGTCGTCAACAGAGACCTTCGTGGTGTTGCAGGGTGAAGGGCTGGCGCACAGCGATTCTCATGACGTTGCACTACGAGCCGGCTCGGTCATCGTGCTGCCGCCGGGTTCGGTGCATCGGATCGAGAACACGTCGGCGACCGAGCGTCTCTACACGCTGACAGTGATGGAGAACGACGACGGCTTCGAAAATCTGATTCTCTCGGGGACACCCACGGGGCTGAGCGCAGAAGATCGAGGCGTCCTCGCGAGACGCACCTCACCCGCTGCTGACTGCAGCTTTGCACGCAGTGGCTCGGCGGCCTCGTCGAGAGAATGCCTGCTGTGAGCCTGCTCCGATCTGGATGAGCGCGACGTTGGTGAAGCCAGCTCCCCACCTCACCCGGACCCTCACCCGGACCACAGTCCATTACGCTGGAACATTGTGTCTCCTACGTCGCTGTCGGTCGTGTCCGACGCCGTGCGTGTCCGGGTGCCTGCAAAGGTCAACCTGCACCTCGGCGTCGGTCCGTTGCGTGCCGACGGCTACCACGATCTCGTGACAGTATTTCAGGCGCTCTCGATCTACGACGACGTCGCCGTCGCCCCCGCCACAACGCTGAGCGTGTCAGTGACCAGGGACAACGGCAGGGGGTCCGGCTCGCGCGACGTCTCCGACATCCCGGTCGACAACACCAACCTGGCTGCACGGGCGGCCATCGCTCTCGGTGAGTACGTCGGCAGGGAGCCTGCGGTCTCGATCGACATCGTCAAGCGCATTCCGGTCGCGGGCGGCATGGCGGGTGGCAGCGCCGACGCCGCGGCGACGCTCGTCGCATTGGCGGCTCTCTGGAAGCTCGACATCGACCGCTCCGAACTCGCCGAGATCGCCGCGGGCCTCGGCAGCGACGTCCCGTTCTCGTTGCGCGGCGGCACGGCACTCGGCACCGGTCGCGGCGAGCAACTCGTGCCCGTCCTCGCGCGCGGGGAACTGCACTGGGTGTTGGCCCTCGCACGCGACGGACTGTCTACGCCGGCGGTCTACCGCGAGCTGGACCGGTTGCGGGACAACGGTTCTCACGAGGTCCCAGAAGGCGACGTCGACCCGGAGACCGCGCACCCCGATGCTCTGATCTCTGCGCTGGCCTCCGGCGACGCCCACGCCGTCGCATCACACCTGCACAACGACCTACAGCGTGCCGCACTGAGCTTGCAGCCGACGCTGCGTCGAACTCTGCGTGCGGGTGTCGACGCCGGGGCGCTCGCCGGAATCGTCTCCGGTTCCGGACCCACGTGCGCGTTCCTGTGCGCCGACGAGGTGTCGGCGGTCAACGTCGCAGCAGAACTGTCGGGAGCGGGCGTCGCCCGCGCGGTTCGCACGGCGAGCGGCCCCGTCCCCGGCGCACGCGTGACCGATGAGTGACGGCGTGCCGATAAGCGATGGCGTGCCGATGAGTAACGCCCAACCAGCCGATCGTCGACGCCGCTACCCTGTGCGAATGCAACAGGGGAGACGTGGCCTGGCGCGGGGCGTCTGCGCTGCTCTCTCCGTGGTCGTTTCGGCTTCGCTGAGCGTCGCGCTGGCGCCGGCGGCCAGCGCCGACGACCGCGTGCCCGGTGGGACGATCATCAGCCGCGAGCGTGTGCCTGCAGCGCAACTCCCGCCTGGAGCCGCCGCGGCTGAACGCGTCGAATACGTCACCCGCGACCAGTCCGGACACAGTGCGCCATCGTCGGGGATCTACTGGATTCCGCAGGGCACACCGCCGCCCGGCGGGTGGAAGATCGTCTCCTGGGCTCACGGCACCACTGGAATCGGCGACGCCTGCGCGCCGTCGAAGACCAAGACGGGGTCGGGAGTCGACGCCGCTGTCATCGCCGCGCTGAAGGCGGGATATGCGGTCACGGCAACCGACTACGCGGGACTCGGCACGGCCGAGCAGACGGAGTACCTCGGTGGTCGGGCCGCCGCGCACTCCGTGCTCGACATGCTGCGTGCGGCACGTTGGGAAGAGTCTCGGCTGAGCAACGACTGGGTGTCGATGGGCCATTCTCAGGGCGGACACGCCGCGCTCTGGGCCGGGCACATGGCCGCCAGCTATGCCCCTGAGCTGCGGCTACACGAGGTTGTCGCAGCCGCGCCCGCGTCGGGTATCGAGTCGGTGTTCAGTGCGTTCACACCCAACGTGCCGAGTCTTGGCAAGGGAAACATCGTCGGCGGGCTGTTGCTCTTCATCCTCGCGGGCCTCGACCACGCGCGCCCCGAACTCAACGTGCGCGATCACCTGACCGTCACGGGTGAGAAGTATCTCGAACTCGCGCACGAGAAATGCTCCGGCGACTTCTCCGACGCGATGCGCACGGTGTCGCCGGGATCGCTCGTTGCGCGCGCCTTCACCGACAAGGCATTCACCGACGCCCTCGCGGACTACACGTCGGTGCCGTCGAACGACTGGCATGTGCCGATCCGGATCGATCACGGCCTGTTCGATCCTGTTGTGCCCTACGTACTCTCGGCCTCACTGGTGCGTCGGCTGCGCTCAGCGGGCGCCGACGTCTCGTTCGTCACCCACCCGCGCGCCGATCACACGAGCGTCGTCGACCAGTCCCTCGACGACGAAATGCGCACAATCGGGCAGGCGTTCAGCAACGATTAGCCCGCGTGGCCTGCCACGTGACCAGACACGGCCACGACCACCGCTCACCGGGCGCATTGGTAGCCTCGACCGGTGTCACCTGCCAACCCAACCGCGCTGATCAACGCCGACCGCATCAGTAAGAGCTATGGGATCAAACCGCTGCTCGACGAGGTGAGCCTCGGCGTGCACGAGGGTCAGCGCATCGGCGTCGTCGGGCTCAATGGCGGCGGCAAGACCACGCTCCTCGAGATCCTCGGCGGCGTCACCGAACCCGACGCCGGGCGCATCTCGCAGACCGGTGGCATCCACGTCGCAGTCGTCACGCAGCGAGGTGAACTACCCGTAGGCGCAACAGTTTCCGACGTCGTCGTCGGCGACGACACAGAAGTCCACGAGTGGGCAGGCGACGCACGAGTGCGCGGCATCCTCGCGGGCATCGGTATCGACGGTCTTCTCGATCGACGCGTCGATGAACTCTCCGGCGGGCAGCGACGTCGGGTCGCACTGGCGGCCGCGCTGGTCACAGACTCCGGCGTCCTGATCCTCGACGAGCCGACCAACCACCTCGACGTCGAAGGCGTGCAGTGGCTTGCCGAGCATCTCGTTTCTCGACGCGGCGCGCTTGTCGTCGTCACCCACGACCGTTGGTTCCTCGACACCGTCGCCACCCGCACCTGGGAGGTGCACGACGGTCAGGTCGACGAGTACGAGGGCGGCTACAACGACTGGATTTTCGCGCGCGCCGAGCGGGCCCGACAGGCCGACGCCGCGGAGGAACGTCGACAGAATCTCGCGCGCAAAGAGCTGGCGTGGCTGCGGCGCGGACCGCAGGCCCGGACCTCCAAACCCCGCTATCGGGTCGAGGCTGCCGAAAAGCTGATCGCCGACGTACCGCCGCCGCGAGATTCGGTGGCGCTCTCGGCATTTGCGCGACGCAGACTGGGCCGCGTCGTGATCGAACTCGAAGACGCGCACATCAACACACCGCCGAGCGACGACGGCACTCCCGGGCGGGTCCTGCTCGACGATCTCACGTGGCGCCTCGCGCCGGGCGAACGCGTCGGTCTCGTCGGCGTCAACGGTTCGGGCAAGACCACGTTGCTTCGCGCGTTGGCCGGTGAGGTCGACGTCGAGCCCGGGCGTCGGGTCGAAGGCCTGACCGTCAGTATCGGTTGGCTCAAACAGGAACTCGACGACCTCGACCCCGACCAGCGGGTGCTCGACGCGGTGGAGTCGGTGGCAACGCGAATCACGCTGGGCGACAAAGAGATCTCGGCCAGCCAACTCGCCGAACGACTCGGCTTCTCGCCAGCACGCCAGCGCACGCCGGTCGGTGATCTCTCCGGCGGTGAGCGGCGTCGACTGCAGTTGACCCGCATCCTGATGGGCGAACCCAATGTGCTGCTGCTCGACGAGCCGACCAACGATCTCGACATCGACACCCTGCAGCAACTCGAGGACCTCCTCGACAACTGGGCCGGAACCATGGTCGTGATCAGTCACGACCGCTACCTCATCGAGCGTATCGCCGACACCACCTGGGCTCTGTTCGGCGACGGCAAGCTCACCAATCTTCCCGGCGGCATCGAACAATATCTCCAGCGGCGCAAGGAGATTGCGGCCAGCAGCACCGGCGACAATCGTTCTGCTGTGCTGTCCGGCGTGGCGGACAAGACGACAGGGGACAAGTCGGCAGGGGGCAAGTCAGAAGGGGAGACACCGGCAGGCGAGAAGTCGTCGGCGCCAGTTGCGCCGGCCCTGAGCGCGTCGCAGCACCGCGAGGCACGCAAGGCGATGAATCGACTCGAGCGTCGGATCGCGCAGTTGGACGAGCGAGAATCCAAGCTGCACGTCGAATTGGCCGATGCGGCAAGCGATCCCGAGCGTCTCGTGACGCTCGGCGCGGAGCTGCGCGGCGTCGTCGACGAGAAGGAGGCAGCCGAGATGGAGTGGCTCGAAGTCGCCGAGCAGCTCGAATAGGGTTGTGAGAGTGGGTTTTTGCCGGAGTGATCAGCGTCGGATCGCGCCGTTGACAAGCGCCGCGACACCGATCGATCCCGACTTGTTCAGGTGATAGGGATACGCGATGCGATTACTCAGACTCGACTCGTACCACGACGTGAGGCCGCACGGATCATGGCCTGCCGACGCACGATTGACGTCGACGAACTGTCCGTCGACCTTTGCGGTGGCACGTGCGAGAGCACGGTTGGCCCGGTCGAAGACCCCATGAAGCCACCGCACGTCTGGGTCGCTGATCGGTACGAGCGGCCAGCATCCGTGCGAACCCATGAAACCGCCGATACCCACGACGATGATCTGCGCGTGCGGGGCCTTTCTGCGGATGGCGGCGAGCGCCGGAGTGACCGCGTTCTCCATGACAGCGATGCGGTTGACGGCGAGCTGCGCCAGGCCGCGGTTCGAGCGGCAGTGCCTGTCGCCGAACGGCGAAGTGCCGCAGGGTCCGACGATGCGTCCCCACGCCATGTCGTTTCCGCCGATGCTCACGGTGACGACCTGCGCGTCCGACGGAACCGACCACACCTGGGGCGGCTTGTACCCGCCGCTGGTTTGCTGGCCGACCCGATACAGATGCTCGGCGAGTGCGCCCGAGCACGAAACGTCGATGAAGCGTCGCGGCAGAGTCAGCGCCGCAACGACTGTCGGATAGTTCAGCGCCGACCGTTTGCACCCCTCGAAGTAGCCGGGCGTCGGAGTGAAGAAGCTGCCCGAGGCGCGTGAATCGCCCAGCGCCACGTACGGCCCGCCCGAGTAGCGCACCGGTGTGCTGCCGGGATCCGCGCCGGCCCGCGAGGACGTGAATCCGCCGCTGGCCAGCAGGGTCGCAGTGCACAGCACCACGAGCGCGATCGTGACGATCGGTCGTCGTAGAAACCGCCTCAGATCAAGTTCACTCTGTTGCACAGAATGAACTTTAGGTTGTCTTGCGCACATTTTGCGTATGCGATGTGAATCACATAACCGTGAGTAGAGTGAGCCGCGGCATGTGCGAGCTTCCAAGGAAGGGCAGTGAGCGATGACAACCGTGTCAGAATCGTCGACGTCGACGCGTGACGAGTTTCCCGACGTCGAGTTTGTGACCACAGATCCCGACCGCCCGCCGGTGGCCGTGATCGACCGGAGTCCGATGACGCCGGGGAAGAAGGCGATTTTCGCAGTCATCGGCCTGCTCGGCGCCGTTGCCTGGGTGATCATTGCCTTCGTCCGAGGCGAATCGGTGAACGCGGTGTGGTTCGTCATCGCGGCGCTGTGCACCTACGTCGTCGCGTATCGCTTCTACGCTCGGCTCATCGAGATGAAGGTCGTGAAGCCACGCGACGACATCGCGACTCCTGCCGAGGAGTACGACAACGCTCGCGACTACATGCCGACCGACCGCCGCGTGCTGTTCGGCCACCACTTCGCGGCGATCGCCGGTGCGGGACCACTCGTCGGGCCGGTGTTGGCCGCGCAGATGGGTTATCTGCCCGGGACGATCTGGATCATCATCGGCGCTGTGGTCGCGGGCTGCGTGCAGGACTACCTGGTGCTCGCCATCTCGACGCGCCGCAGGGGACGCAGCCTCGGCCAGATGGCCCGTGACGAACTCGGAGCGGTCGGGGGCACGGCGGCCATCGTCGCGGTGCTCGTCATCATGGTGATCCTGATCGCGGTGCTCGCACTCGTCGTCGTCAATGCGTTGGCCGAGAGCCCGTGGGGTGTCTTCTCGATAGCCATGACGATCCCGATCGCACTGTTCATGGGCGTATACCTGCGGTATCTGAGGCCGGGCAGGATCAGCGAGGTCTCGGTGATCGGCGTCGTCCTGCTCCTGTTGGCCATTGTCGCCGGACGCTACGTCGCGGAAACGTCCTGGGGCCAGGACTGGTTCAGCCTGTCACCGGTTGTGCTCAGTTGGGCGATCATCATCTACGGCATCGCCGCCGCGGTGTTGCCCGTGTGGTTGCTGCTCGCACCGCGCGACTACCTGTCGACGTTCATGAAGGTCGGCACCATCGCACTGTTGGCAATCGGCATCCTGGTGGTCCGACCGGTGATGAAGGCACCGGCGGTGAGTGATTTCGCCTGGAATGGCAACGGTCCGGCATTTGCGGGTGCGTTGTTCCCGTTCCTGTTCATCACGATCGCCTGCGGCGCGCTGTCGGGCTTCCATGCGCTCATCGCGTCGGGTACGACACCCAAGCTGTTGGCCAAGGAGGGGCAGGCGCGGATCATCGGTTATGGCGGCATGCTCACCGAGTCGTTCGTCGCGATCATGGCGCTCATCACCGCGTGCATCCTCGACCAGCACCTCTACTTCGGGATGAATGCGCCCAAGGCGCTGACGCAGGGCACGAACCAAGGCGCGGCCGACTACGTCAACAGTCTAGGACTGAGCGGAAAGCCGGTCGACGCACAGTATTTCGCCGACGCCGCGGCGGGCGTCGAGGAAAAGTCGATCGTGTCCAAGACCGGTGGTGCACCGACGCTCGCGATGGGAATGTCGGAGACTCTCCAGCGTGGGTTCGGGGGAGAATCGTTGCGCGCCTTCTGGTATCACTTCGCGATCATGTTCGAGGCGTTGTTCATCCTCACCACGGTGGACGCAGGTACGCGTGTCGCCCGCTTCATGCTGTCCGACGGCATCGGTAACCTTCCGGGCGCGCGCCGCTTCAAGGACCCGTCGTGGCGACCCGGCGCATGGCTGTGCACCGTGATCGTCTGTGCCGCATGGGGTTCGATTCTCCTGATGGGCGTCACCGACCCGCTGGGTGGTATCAACACGCTGTTCCCACTGTGCGGTATAGCCAACCAGCTGCTCGCCGCCATCGCCCTGACGGTAGTGACGGTGGTGTTGATCAAACGAGGCCAATGGAAGTGGGCGTGGATACCGGGCATACCGCTGGCATGGGACCTCATCGTCACCATGACGGCGTCGTATCAAAAGATCTTCTCGTCGAACCCGGCCATCGGCTACTGGGCGCAGCACCGCGCATTCGTGAACGCGAAGAACGACGGACTCACCACGTTCAAGACCGCCAAGAGTGCGTCGGAAATCGACGCCGTCATCCGCAACACCTTCATCCAGGGGACGCTGTCGATCATCTTCGCCGTGTTGGTGCTGATCGTGGTGGCGGCCGGCATGTGGATCGCGGTGAAGGCGCTGCGCTCGGGCGGGCTACCCACCACCGAGGAGAAACCTGTCCCGTCGAAGATCTTCGGGCCGCGTGGGTTGTTCGCGACGCGGGCGGAGAAGGCCGTCCAGCGGGAATGGGACGAATACTATGCGGCCCAAGGTGATTCGGGTCGGGGGAGCAGACACGAGAAGGTGTCGACGTGATCGACGTTCTCACCCGCGGCTGGCGATCGGTGTGGTGGTACGTCGGAAGCGTGATGGGCGACCGCGACTACGAACGCTACCTCGCACATCACGCGTCGACCCACGGGGCGTCGACGCCGCTGACCGAGCGTGAGTACTGGCGACAACGCTTCGCCGACCAGGACCGCAACCCGCAGGGCCGCTGCTGCTAGGGCGGGCGGTGCGAGCCGTGGCTCCAAATGTGTGTCGTATCGAAGGGTGTTGGGGGGGGGGCGCCCCCACCCGGGGGATAGGCACCCCAAGAGGGCCCGGGGGGGGGGGGGGGGGGGGGTTTTGGGCCACCTCGGGAACGGGGG
>NZ_LZMO01000215.1:0-25442 GCF_001665715.1 Gordonia sp. 852002-10350_SCH5691597 | reverse complement strand
ACAGTGGTCATAGTCCGATCCCTCTGTCGTTCCTCTTTTGCTGGCTTTGCTGCTGCGCTCCATCATGCGCGCGACTGTCGGCGGCGATCTCACGCGTGAGCTTCGCACCGTCACGCCGCACCTGGCCGACGGTGAGGTCAGGGCCCGGGGCATGCGCGGTGTCGGTCTGCATCTGCTCCCAGGCGGTGGTTATCACCTGCTGGCCCTTAGCGTCGAGCACGCGGTGCGGCTTACCCGTCTCGTCGTAGTCGACCTTGCGCACCGGATACCGCTTCAGAGCGTCGCGTGACTTCGTCGTGTAGTCATCGACGACGAGCTGCGCGGCCTGCGCGGGTGTGAGGTCGGCGGCCTCACGGACCGCCTCGGCCGCCGCCGCTCGGTCCGCCCGCGCCTGCTCCACCATCGCACTGGTCTCACTCTCGGCATCACGCACACCGGCCGCATGACCGTCCCGGTAACCGTCAGCGCGGGCTTGCTCGGCCAGCCGACGGCCCTCGGCGCGTCCCTCGGCACGACCTTCGTCGACAGCCGCCGCGCGGGCACGCGGGATCTCGGCCTCACGCTGGTCCAGGTCGGCCTCACGCTGGTCCAGCGCGGCCGTCCGGGCGACCGCGGCGGCGTCGATCTCCGCTTCCCGGTCCTCGAGCGCCACCCGACTGGCAGCGGCTTCCTCCGTCAAGGCCGTCTCGCGCTGGTCCAGGGCGGCCCGCTCCTCAGCGGTCGCCCGCTTGGCGGCACGTTTGAAGTTCGCCAGCGGCGCCCCCTTCTCCGCGAACCCCTGCGCGTCCCGCGGGGTGATGCGCTCGAAGGCCGCCTCGTAACCGTGCTCCCGCAGCGCCGCGCGCAGGCGGTCGTGCTTGGCGACGTACGCCTGCCGCGCGGCGCTGCGGGTCGGCTTCTTCGTGCCGGTCGTGAACAACTTGGCGTTCAGTTCCGCCGTGCCGTCGGCGCGCTCGGCCAACGGCATGCAGAAGGCCGACACATGCGGGCTCGTCTCGTCCCAGTGCTCGCTCACGCAGAGCACGTTGCTCGCGCCGTACTGATCGACCAGGTCGGCGTACCAGACGTCGTAGAGCTCCTGGATCTCGGTACGCTTTTCAGCCGTAATCTCCTTGCTCGATCCGGTCCACTCCGGATCGAGCTGAAAAAGTTCCTCGACGGCCACCACGGTGTCCTTGCTCATGGCCACCGGCACCTTCTCGCCGGCGTTGGGCATCGGCACCTTCCGGCGCCGGTAGACGGGCTGGCCCTTCTTGTCCAGCACCGCGACGCCCGCATCGTCGACCTCGGGGATCTTCTGGCCGTTCTCGTCCTTCTCGACCACCATCCGGAACTCAGGCACCGTCCGGTACCGCTGCACCCGCTCCAGCGAGTCGTTCAGATGCTCGAACACCGAGTCGACGTCGGTGATGCGCTCCTTGACGAGCGAGCCGTCCTCGGCCACCGCCAGACGGAAGCTGAAGTTCGCCGACGTCATCGCAGGGTCGATCAACTCGTTGCTGTGCGCGCGGTACAAGCCCTGCTGTTCCTCGACGTCGCGCAGGATGTGTCGGATGCGCGGGACGGCCGTCGACCGGGTGCAGCCCTCCCACCGCGCCGAGGTGCTCCAGCCGGCGGCAGTCGCGCTCACGGCCACGGCCAGCTCCCTTCGGTCGCAGCGGGAGCGGAGCTCCCGCCGGAGGTTCGTTACCCCCACTGTATCGCAGCTGAGACTGGTGTGGGGGTAACTCACTACCCTTACATCCTCGCTTCGCTCCGGTGTAAGGGGTTCGCCCCTGCGGGGGGCAGAGCATCTGCGAGGGGCATGGACACACCCACTCCTTTACGTTGGAGTACGTCCGGGGCGGTTGCCTCGGACGCTTGTCCGCGGTTCGGGGCGTGGCTCGACAATCACCTGTCGTCGCTGGTGGCTTGGCGTGGAAGGTCACCCCGGATCGTGACGGGTCGTTTCGGCCGCTGATTGAGATGTGTTCGCGAACTTGTCGCTGTGTAAAGGTGTGCCGGCGAAACCACCCTGACGAGCCAACCGCACACGGAAGGGTAGTATGGACGAAAAGGTTTGGGTAGGAATCGATGTCGGTCGGCATGCGCACCACGCCGCCGCGGTCGACGAGACGGGAACAGTGCTGTGGTCTCGGCGGCTTCCCAACGATCAGCCTGCTATCGAAGCGCTGGTGGACCGGGTCGCTGGTGTCGAGACGGTGGTGTGGGCGATCGACATGACCGCGCCGGAGTCGGCATTGTTGCGGGGTGTGCTGGCTGTACGGCGCCAGCACACCCGATATGTGCCCGGTCGTGTCGTTCACAGCATGACCGGTGCGTTTGCCGGCGAAGGCAAGACCGATGCCCGCGACGCGGTCGTGATCGCCCAGACGGCCCGCCTACGTGGCGATCTCACGACGATCTCGGTGCCCGACGATGTCGCGATCGAACTTGACCTGCTGACCGGCCAGCGCAGCGACCTCATCACCGAACGTACGCGCGGAATCAACCGCCTACGCGGCCTGCTGACTCGCATCTTCCCTGGTCTGGAACGATGTTTCGACTACTCGACACTGACCGGTCTGGCGTTCCTCACCCGCTTCGCCACGCCATCTGCGATCGCTGCGGTCTCAGACGACGAGATCTACGACCACCTCCGCGGGCACGGCGTCCGCCGACCGACCATTCCGAAGATGATCAACAAGGCGCGCGCCGCGGCTGCCTCGCAGACGATAGCCCTGCCTGGCGAGGCGACCACAGCACTGCTGGTGCGACAGGCGGCGGCCTCCCTGATGGCGCTTACTCGCCAGATCGCCGAGCTGGACAAGCAGATCACCGAAGTGTTCCGCCGACACCCTCACGCGCAGATTCTCGAATCCGTACCTGGCATCGGCGCCCGAAGCGGCGCCGAGCTCATCGCGATCACCGGTGGCGACCTCGCCTCGTTCGGCTCAGCCGCCAAACTCGCCGCCTACGCTGGACTTGCTCCGGTACCGCACGACTCCGGAAATCGGCGTGGAAACGTGCGTAGACCCCAGCGCTACCATCGAGGTCTGCGAAAGGTGTTCTACATGGCAGCACTCAACAGCTCGCAACGCGACGGGCCCTCTCGCGAGTTCTACCAGCGCAAACGATGCGAGGGGCGCTCGCATGTCCATGCCCTCATCGCTCTCGCAAGACGTCTGGTTGACGTGGTCTGGGCACTGATCCGCGACGGTAGGGTGTGGTTGCTGCGCCCGACCGTCGAGCGGGTGTCAGTCGATGAGGTAGGCGCGATGGCTGGATGACTGGCTGAGCCGGTCAGATCCGGTACGTGTGCGTACTAGCGGGACGCTGGATGCGTGGCGGTTCGGGTACTCGGCCACCAGCTTGCTCTGCCGACAAGTGTGGCGATGGTCGGCACAACGATGGTGCGAACGATGAAGGTGTCGAGCAGCAGGCCGATGCCGATGATGAGTCCGACCTGGGTCATGATCGAGATGGTGCCGGCCATGAGTCCGAACATGCTGGCAGCGAAGATGAGTCCGGCCGAGGTGATGACTGATCCGGTGTTGGTGACGGTTCGCAGGACGCCGATGCGGATGTTGTTTTGGGATTCTTCGCGTAGGCGAGAGATAAGAAGCATGTTGTAGTCGGCGCCGACCGCGACGAGGACTATGAAGGCCAGTAGTGGTACGGGCCAGGCGATATCGGTTTTGAGAATGTGTTGAAAGATCAGGACTCCGATACCCAGTGCCGCGGTGTAGTTGAGAATGACGGTGCCCAGAAGGTATAGCGGCGCGATGAGTGCTCGGAGTAGGAGGATCAGGATCAGACCGACGATGGTGAGGGTGGCCAACGCTAGGAGTCGAAAGTCCTCGGTGAGTAGACGTTTCAGATCGGCGTTGATGGCGGGGAACCCGGCTATCGCGATGGTGGAGTCCTGCAGGGTTGTGTTCGGTCTGGCGGCGTGTGCGACAGCGGTAATGGTGTCGGCCAGTTGCATGGCCTCGGTGCTGTAGGGGTCGAAGCTGGTCTGTATTGCGTAGCGCACGGTATGGCCGTCGGGCGAGACGAACTGGCGAGCGACGTCGACGAAACGGCGGTCTGCGTTGGCCTGAGGTGGGAGGTAGAAGCCGGTTGCTGAGTCTGTTCCGGCGGTCTCACGGGCGGAGGTTTGTAGCTGTGTGGCTAGCGCGGCCATCCCGGCGAGTTGTTGAAGGTTGCTGTCGATCAGCGCGGACACACCGGCGGCCAGTTGGCGTGATCCCGCCGCGAGTTGACTGATACCTGTTTGCAGTTGGGTGAGCTTGCCGGGAAGGTCTTGGCTATTGATGCTTCCCAGCGTGGATCCCAGGGAGTTGACGGTGGAAGTGAGTTGGTCGGTGACTGTTGCGATCGGTGTATCCAGCTGCGCGAGTTGTGTTGACAGCGTAGTGATCTGGTCGAGGGTCCCGTTACTCAGTACGGCGTCGAGATTGCGGGTCTGCGCGCGCAGAGCTGCGCACTGCGGGACTTGGGTGCACCAGGGCGCATTATCGAGGATGGGCAGGATCGAGGTCACTGTTGCCAGGGCTGCAGATGTTTGGCGGGTGAGGGCGGCCAGCTGTGGGGCATTCTGAGAAGCGCGATCGAGCGCTGGTGCGGAGGCGGCGAGTTGGCGTAGTAGTGGCTGGTACTGCTGAATCTGCTGCTCGGCTGTGCTTGCCTGATCGAGGATGCCGACCAGGGGGGCCAAGTTGGTGCGTACCTGGGTGTCGAGCTGAGTAAGCCCGTCAGCGAGTTGGAATGCGCCTGTACGGAGCTGTTCGAGGTCACCTCGGCGGTCCTGGCCATCGTCGACCGCACCCGCCAACCGGTTCCCGATCTGGCCGTTCTGCCAGGACAACTCGGCTTGCTCGAGCTTGTCCCCGGTGGGACGGGTAACGCCGATGACTCGAGTCACTCCTGGGATCTGGGATACACGTGAGGCCATTTGCTCAAGATCGGCCAGCCCGCTGGCAGTACGGAGATCGACCGGCGCATCTACAACGAGGAACTCGGTGATAGTGACGTCCTGAGGGAAATGACGGTCGAGCAACGCGTAGCCTTCGTTGCTGTCGGTTGTCTCGGGTTGCCCCTCACGATCGTCGAAGGTGATCTGGATGCCCATCGCGAAGCCGCTGAGCACGACCAGCCCGACCAAGGTCAGTGCCAGCAGCGGCACAGGACGCCGCACGACGAGCACGGCGACGCGATTCCAGTACTTCCGCGTCAGATCTCGTCTGGGTGCGCCCCAGCCGAATCGCGCCGCCCACAGCAACACCGGAGGTAGCAGGCTGACCGTGGCGAGGAATCCGATGAGGATTGCGATAGCGCATGCCGGACCCAAGGTGGAGAACACGCTCAGCTGACCAAAGACCATCGCCAAAAAGGCCAGCGCCACCGTGGCAGCTGAAGCCAGGATGACCCGTCCAATGGTTGCTGTCGCGTCCACGAGCGCAACCTCAGTGGTGGCGTCCTGACGCAGCCGTTCGTGATAGCGACTGATGAAGAAGACAGAGTAGTCAACCCCGGCTCCGAGCAGAATGACGGTCATGAACGCGACGGTGAACTGCGACACCGGCATACCGAGCTCGCCGAGCGCGGACAAGACCCCGCGGCCCACGCCGAGGCTGACACCGATCACCAACAACGGCACCAGCGCAGTGAACAGCGATCGGTAAACGATCAACAGAATGATCGCGATAAGCGCCACCGTCGCCACAGTGATCACGACCAAATCGCTTTCAGCACTAACGATCTGATCACCGAAAGTGGCCGTCGGCCCGGTGACGTGAACAGTGGTGCCCGTACCCTCAAACACCCGCTGCGCGGTTTGGCGCACGGTCTCCACAGCATGCGTGGCCGTTGGCCCCCCCAAGGTTCCGGTGACCCCGACAGGCAGGTACCAGGCTTGCCCGTCCTCACTCAAGGCTTGGCCGGCCGTCGTCGGATCGGAGAGCAAATCCCGCACCGACTGCACATCGTCGAAATTCTCGCGTAACTGCAGAACGAGCATGTCGTAGCGCTCCCGCGCCACGTCGGTGAACCCACGCGGGTTCTCCATGGTCACGAAAACAGTGGTCTTGGCGCCCTTCTCACCGAACGCACCACCCATCTGATCGAGTGCTTGAAACGATGGAACCCCAGCAGGGATCGGATCAACAGACTGCTGCCGCACCACCGTCTCCAACTGGGGAAACAGTATCGCCAAGACGACACCCACAGCCACCCACGCCCCGATGACAAGAGATCTGTGCGCCAAGGTGAACCGCGCCAACCGCCCCAACGTCGCGCTGTACTCGCTGCGTTCCACCAACCGGCGCGCCGTCAAGCGCCCACCACTTGGACGTTGGACCACCATACGCAGTACCTCACCCTCGACCCAGGCCGCTTCTGAAACCGGCGGTAGCGTTACGGTACTAGCGGTAGCGTAGATGGGGAAGGAGGTTAGGAGGTTTGGTGCCGCCGGTGGGCCGTGAGGAAGTCGTCGACAAGCTGTTCGAGATCGCCGACTGCCATCGAACGAATGCCCGTGAGCTTGGCAAAGACCAGCGGGCCGGCGAGCTGGGTGACTGCCATGGTCAAATCGAAGTTGTCGAGCTCAGCCGTGGCCACGTCACTCGTCAACACTCGATCGAATGGCTCTCGATACTGCTCGACGACTCGACGACGCAGTGGCGCGAGCGCGTTCTGATCCCCGTCGGGTTGCTCGGGAAGCATTGCCAACCATGCCAGCGTCGTCATCTGTAACGGTGCCTGATCGATAAGTTCAGCCTGCCGGTGCATCAGCTTCAGCAGGTCATCGCGGATCGACGTCGTCGTCGCGGGGGTCTCGGCCTGGGGCAACAACCGCTCGAAGGCAGCCGCCACCAGATCTGTGGAGCTCTCGAAGTGACGATACAAGGTGGTGCGAGCAACACGAGACAGTCGAGTGACCGCCTCCACGGTAACGGCTTCGACCCCGCCACTGTTCAGTAAGGTCACCGCAGCGTCCAACAAACGCTGACGCGACCGAACCCGCCTCGGGTCAACATCGTCGGAATCGATGGTTTCCACCCTGGCCACTCCCTATGAACCAATAATCAAGAACCTCTGACTGCACAACAATACCGTCGGTAACAGAGCGAAACTGCCGGTGGCGGTACCGATTGAAGGCTCAGGAAGGTCACTGATGAGTGGCGACAAGCAACTACCAGCACACGCACCATGGTGCATGGGATGCGGCGAAGATAACCCCAATGGCCTGCACCTCGAGGTATACCTGCACGGCGACCACGTCTATGCCGACCTGCAATTCGACGAGCGCCACTCAGGAGCCCCGGGACTCGCCCACGGCGGAGCCATCTCAGCGGCATGCGACGACATCATGGGTTTCACCCTGTGGATCGCCGAAACACCCGCAGTCACCCGAACCCTCACCGTGGAGTATCGACGCCCGGTCCCACTGCACACCCCCGTGCACATCACCGCCTCCCTCGTCGACGAAACCGACCGCGCGCTCTTCATCGAAGCCAACGGTACCGTCGGCGACACAACCTATTTCGCCGCAGAAGCGGTCTTCGTAAAGGTCGATCTGAGCCATTTTCGTCATCACGGAGACTCGGGCGCCACAGCAGACCTCATCACCCGATTCTTCCAGGCCGACTAGCGACCGCTAGGCACGCCAGCAAACAGAAGAGTCGCCCCAAAACCATCAGCTGTCTGATCCTTGCGCACCCGCATTGAGATCCACGCTCCACGTCAGAACACCCACCGCCGGATCGCGGACGCCAGAGAGCCCCGGTCGCCGTCGTTGCGACCGGGGCTCTCGGGGCGACGGCGGTTACCGCACGACCTCCAGAGCGCGCGCCTCGTCGCGGCCATACGTCGGGTCGAGTCGCTTCGCAGTCACGATCCACGGCGACACCGTGGATCGTGACCTGCCCACCTCGTCACCGATCCGACGCAGCCCGGCGCCGTCGAGATGCAGCCGCAGTGCCTGCTCCACAGTCGCCGCGCCTGCCGTCGTTCCGACCTCCTCCACGACCCGGGCGGCGAGATCAGACAGATCCCGGACACCCTCGACCGGGGTGTTCGACGCTTCAGTCGACGGGGTGTCCGGCTGTCCGATGGACACCTCATCGGGGGTGTCCAGTGAGTGTCCGGCGGCTGGTCGGGCAGCGGTGTCCGGCTGTCCGATGGACACCTCATCGGGGGTGTCCGATGACGGCTCGGAGGACACCTGGACAAGGGTGTCCAGCGACTGTCCGAGCTGCTCAGCGCCGGTGTCCGGTGTCCGGCGAGGCTCATCGGACACCTCGTCCAGCAGGGCGTCCGACGACTGTCCGGCGACCGACTGGACGGGGGTGTCCGGCGCGCCGGTGGACGGGGTGTCCAGACGTTCGCCCGAGACCTGGACGGCAATATCCGACGGGTGTCCGGCACCTGACAGGACGGGGGTGTCCGGCGAGTGTCCGACAGACACGTGGTCAGGAGTCATGGTTGCGGCGTGGTCGGCTCCGGTAGCGTCCTGCCGGATGCGGTCAGCCACGGCCCACAGCGCGATCGTGGCCCCGATGATCGGAAGGTCGATCACCAGTGGCGCGACCATCGACAGGTCGTCACCCACCCCGAGGACGGTGCGGGACGTGTAGACCAGCGCCTCGTAGCTGACGGCGAAGCTGATCACCGCGACGCATCCAGCGAGGACGGTCAGGCCCCACCGCACCGGACCACCGAAGCGCGTGACGGCCAGCATCGTCATCTCGGTCATCATCAGCAGGATCAACGGGAAAATCGCTGTCCCGAGAACTGACCACACCGGGCCCAGTTCACCATCGCCGATGCCGGCGGGATGCGCAGTCTGCCAGGCCGACCACGCGTGCAGCGCGTTGCCCACGACGCTGAGCGCCACGCCGACGACGAGGACGACGAGGTAATACCCGCGCCGATGTTCGGGCTGCCGCTGCCGGTCACTCATGATCACTGCTCCTTCTCGTCGATGCCCGCGTCCCGAGGCAGCGGGGGCGGGGCCTGCTCGCGCAGCCAGCTCGCGTAGCACGCGGCCTGGATCGCGAGCAGCTCGCTCAGATAGGCGGTAGCCGTCGCCGGGGTCGGAGCCGGGCGCGCGGCCCGAACTCCCGCCGCCACGCCCTCGAGGTAGGCGGTCGCGTACGGGTCCATGGCAGCGACCACGTCGTGTGGATGTGTGCTCATGTCAGGCGCCCCCTCGGCGCGCATCAGATGGTCCGTCGTCTGATTCCGGTGGGACCGGGCCTCCGTTGCGGGGCAGGTCGTTGGGATCGATGGGGGCGAACATCTGCAGTGCGGGGTAGACGGCGGGGTAGACGGGGTCGGCGGGGTTGGGGTCTGCGATCATCCAGACGACGCGGCGGCCGCGACCGCGCGCGACTTCGGTCACCCACCTGGACGCCACCCATCGGGCCACGCAATCATGAACCCATTCCCGGGCCTGCTGGCGTGGGAGGGCGAGGCCGTCACCCATCCCGGTGAGCACCTCGACCAGCTCGGTCGCACTTACCCCCTCGTGGCCGCTTTCCTCCACCACACGCGCCAGCTCTGCGACGCGTCGACTATCCGGGTCGAGACCCAGCGCATTCTCAGCAGCCGCCAGCGAGGAGGCCGAGGCCGCCGCGTCACGGGCCGAGGTGACCGTGACCGTGTGCGGGGCGCGGGCGCCGTGACCGTGCCGGACGTCGACTCGCCCGAGTGGCATCCCGAGGCCGAAATCGGCCGCCGTCGCCAGATGCGCGCGCAGGGCCCCGTTCCTGTCTTTGACCGCCACCAGATCAGCCGCGGCGATCAGTTCGTCATCGGGGGGACTCTCGACGGCCCGCAGCATCACGACCGAATCGGGCGTGTCGATTTTCGCTGCGGCTCCGCGCGGCCGGGCCGTCGCCTCATGGCCGACGTGATCAATGACGATGACGGCGGTGACTGTGCGGAGGTACTCGACTGTCGCCAGAATCCTGTTGCAGTCGGCGGCGTCGTTCTCGCTCCCGCCCATCGCGGCGATGAGCTTGGCGAAAGAATCGAGCACGAGCAGCCCAGGGGGAGCAGCTTCCAGCCCCTTGAGGATCGCCTGCACCGTCTCCCATGTGCCAGCGCGATTTCGGGCCGCTATTGCGGCCGGATCGACCACATTCACTGCACGTGTGCGGATCTCGGCGTCACTCAGACCGAGCAAGCGCAGTCGCCCGTAGAGGCGCTCGACGCCGTTGCCGTCGAGGTCCATATAGACCGCGCCACCAGCGCTTACGGCGTCCATGCACGCGCGCAGTGCGATCCAGGTCTTACCGACGCCACCGCGACCGGCCAGAAGCGTCAAGCCGCGCTCGGCGACAAGTCCATCCAAGTAAGGGCCGCGCTCAGGCACCGAGCTGGTCAGCGTCGAGAGGTCGATTTCGCCGAGGGCGTCGAGGCCGATGCTGATCGGCTCCACGTCCGGGCGCAGACCGTCGAGAAGCGCCCGTGCCTGCCGCTTCGTCACGTCTGTGACGGCCGCGTTGAGGCCCTGTAGATCGAGTGCGCCTCTGCGCACGGCATCCGCGAACCGCACCAGCGCCTCGGGGCCAAGGGCCCTCAGCTTCGCGGTGAACCGCTCGTCCTCACGACCGGTCGTGGGTGTGCCGTCCGCATCGAGCTCACCGGCGGTCTTCAGTGCCATGACGAGCTCCGCAAGGGCGGTTTCCGTGGTAGGGTCTTCCGTGGTAGGGTCTTCCGTGGTAGGGTCAATAGCAGTTGTCATAATCTGAACGCCTCCCTGCGATGTCAGATCGAGGAAACCCCGGCCGTCCCGCCGGGGTTTTTTCCGTTAGGCGACAAATTGACGCTCGATGTAGGCGCTGACGTCCGATTCGCGCACATAGACCGACCGTCCGATTTTCGTGCTCGGGATCTCGCGAGACCTCAGCAGCTCTCGCCACCGGTCTTTGCCGTACCCCGTCGCGCGCCGGGCGGTCTCACTGAGCACCAGGCCCTCTGGCAGATTCATCTGGTCGGCCCCTTCCGATTGATACCTGTCCGATAACCGGACAATGTGATCCCTAAGCTACCACATACGGCGGTTAGCTGTCGGATAAATTTGGAAGCGGTCGGTATCTGTCGGATTATCCGTCTATGATGGCGGCATGGCAGCGAAAAAGATCGAAATCGACGCGACAGGGCGGACGGTCGCGCTGAACGTCACCATCCTGCGCGCGACGCAGGGGCTCAGCGTCGCCGAGCTCGCCGAGCGCGCGACCGCCGCAGGCCGGCCCCTCACGCGGCAGGCTGTGAGTGAAATCGAGGCCGGTCGGCGGCGCGTCGACGTGGACGACCTGATCGTGCTGGCGCTCAGCTTGGACGTCTCGCCCGCGATGCTGCTCATGCCGCGCGGCACGGATGACATCGACGACGTCGTGGACGTGACAGGTGCCCGCCTGCCGGTCACCAGGGTCTGGGCATGGCTCACCGCCAACGCTGCCCCCGACGGAGGTCCGCCCCGGTCGGTTGCGCGGCCCGGATGGGTGAATCGCTACGAGAAGGAGAAAGAGCAATGACGCGGAGCAAGGGGGAGGGGACCGTCCGGCAGCGACCCAACGGCCGCTACGAAGCCCGGAAATGGGTCGTCTCGGCCGACGGCGTGCGACAGCGCGTCAGCGGCTACGGCGCCAACGCCAAAGAGGCCATCGCTGACCGCGACACGAAGTGCGAAGCGCTCGCCGAGGGCAATCCCATCCGATCGGCGACGGCCACCATCGCGCAGGTGGCGGAGGTCTGGCGGACGACCACCCTGCCCGGTATCGGCACCCAGAACACCCGCGACACCTACGCGTGCCGCTGTCGCGTCCATATCGAGGATCGCCCCCTGGGGCAGATTCGCCTCCGCGACCTCAAGGTAGGCCACGTCGAGCGGTGGCTGAACACCTCGACGGCCGCACCGAGCAGCCGGCGCCAAGATCTCATCATCCTGCGGCACATCCTGGATATGGCCCTGCGGGACAAGCTGATCGGCTCGAATCCGGCCAAGGCCGTCAAACTCCCCGTCGTGGAACGCGGTGATGCCGAGCACCTCGACATGGCCACCGTCGAGCGAATCATCGCGTATACCGAGCAGCACAGCCGGTACGGCACCGCCGTGCGGCTGCTGGCCACCACCGGGATGCGTCGAGGCGAGTGCCTCGCGCTGCGCTGGCGGGACGTCGACATGCGCACGGGCGAGATCGCCGTGCGCGGCACTGTGGTGGGCAGCGGCCAAGCACTGCGCCGTCAGCCCTATCCGAAGGGCAAGCGGTCGAGGCGGTTCACCGTGCCGCCGCAGATGATCGCCGAACTGCGCAAGCAGCGGGCGCGGCAGAAGCAGGACAGACTGGCGGCGGTGGTGTGGCTCGACACCGATGATCTGGTGTTCGCTACCGCAGCGGGGACACCCGTCGACGGACGCAACCTCCTACGGATCGTGCAGAGCGCGGCCAAGCGCTGCGGGGTCACCCAGCGCGTCGGCGTGCACACGCTGCGTCATAGCGTTGCCACCCACCTGCTTTACACGGCCAAGACACCCGCGGACGTCGTGCAGCGGCTGCTCGGTCACAAGGATGTGCAGACGACGTTGGAGGTCTACGGCCATCCGAGTTCCCTCGACGTGGGGGAGGCGGTGTCGAATATAAGTTCGACCTTGTTGGGGGTAGATACCCCCGGATCTACCCCCGAACTATCCGACGACCATCAGAAAACTGCAGGTGACTAGCCGCCATGACCATCACTGAGCAGGCTTGTTCTCGCAGCATCTGGACGCTTTCCGTCATCATTCACCACTGACGTCTATTACTGGGGGTCAAGTGGTCGCAGGTTCAAATCCTGTCAGCCCGACGCTGTGAAACCCCTTCCGACAAGCGTCGGAAGGGGTTTTTTCGATTCCGGGACCAACGGTTGGCGACCAACCGGGTTGCGGTTGCCCAGAGGCGCAGATACCGCTCGGGTGGGGAACCGCAAGGCCACACCGCTAAATGCCCCACCATCGTGACGGTCGCGGGGGGTCACTGCACGCTGACCCGCCCGCCGTCGACGTGCCACCGCGTATCGATACGCACCTTCTCGAGCATCCGACGGTCGTGGGTGACCAGGAGCAGCGCGCCGTCGAACGACTCGAGTGCCGCTTCAAGCTGTTCGATCGCCGGCAGGTCGAGATGGTTGGTCGGTTCGTCGAGCACGAGTACGTTGACTCCGCGCGCCTGAAGCAGCGCCAACGCCGCGCGTGTGCGCTCGCCCGGTGACAGGTCGCCGATGGCGCGGTCGACGTGGTCGGCGCGGAGGCCAAACTTCGCCAGCAGTGTTCGCACCTGCTCGGTCGAATAGTCGCCGACGAGTTGCTCGAACCGGTCGGCCAGCTGTTGTGAACCGGTGAATTGTCCACGCGCCTGATCGATGTGGCCGATCGCCACACTTGCGCCGAGACTGGCCGTGCCCTCGTCGGGCGTCACGGACCCGGTGAGTAGGCGCAGGAGCGTCGATTTTCCGGCTCCGTTGGGTCCGGTGATGCCGATCCGCTCGCCGGCGTTGACCTGGAGCGAAACCGGCCCGAGGGTGAAGGCTCCCTGTCGCACGACGGCGTTGGCGACGGTGGCGACCACCGAGCTCGATCGCGGCGCCGATCCGATGGTGAATTCCAGCACCCACTCCTTGCGAGGCTCGGCGACTTCGTCGAGTCGAGCGATCCGACTCTCCATCTGCCGCACCTTCTGTGCCTGCTTCTCGCTGGACTCGCTGGCCGCGCGGCGTCGAATCTTGTCGTTGTCGGGAGCCTTGCGCATCGCATTGCGCACACCCTGACTCGACCACTCTCGTTGAGTGCGCGCCCGCGCCACGAGGTCGGCCTTCTTCTCGGCGAACTCCTCGTACTCTTCGCGGCGATGGCGCCGCGCGACCTCGCGCTCCTCCAGAAAGCTCTCGTAGCCGCCGTTGTAGACCGTGTTGGTGTGTTGGGCGAGGTCGAGTTCGATAACGCGAGTCACGCAGCGCGCCATGAACTCTCGGTCGTGACTCACCAGCACTACGCCACCGCGCATGCCGCTGACGACTTCTTCGAGTCGCGCGAGGCCATCGAGATCGAGGTCGTTCGTGGGTTCGTCGAGGAGCACGACGTCGAAACGTGAACACAGCAGCGCGGCCAACCCCACGCGAGCGGCCTGGCCTCCCGACAGTCCGGTCATGAGCGCGTCTTCGGGAGGAGTGTTGCCGGTTCGTAGGCCGACGTCGGCGAGTACGGCCGGCAGTCGCTCGTCGAGATCGGCGGCACCGGTGGCCAGCCAGTGGTCGAGCGCCGCCGAATACACATCGGCCGGATCATCCTCTGCGCCCGACGCCGGCGCCTCGTCGGCCAGTGCTGCCGCTGCTAGCTCCATGGCCTCGCTGGCCGCAGCGCAGCCCGTTCGTCGAGCAACGTACTGGGCGACCGTCTCACCCGGCACGCGCTCGTGCTCCTGTGGCAGCCACCCGACGAAGGCGTCGGCCGGCGCGCGCGTGACAGTGCCCTCGAGCGGAGCGAGGCTGCCCGACAGGACCGCCAGCAACGTCGATTTGCCCGCGCCGTTGGCGCGAACAACTCCGACAACGTCGCCCGGCGCGACCGTCAGATCGAGATGATCGAACAGCACACGATGGGCGTAGCCGCCGGCGATGTCCTTGGCGACGAGTGATGCGGTCATTGCTATATCGTCGCACTCACGTCGTTGCGACATGCTCGCCGAGTCCGGCCGTGGTGTGCAGGCGGTATCGTTTCTTGATGCCAAGCACCCAGGTCGAAGTTCGTCGGACGTACGCCCCAGAGACCGAGGCGGCGATTCTGGACGCGGTTCACGACTCCTTGGTCGCAGCGTTCGCGATCCCCGTCGAAGACAAACACGTGAGACTTGTTGTGCACGAGCCTCATCGCTTCGCGGTACCGCCGACCCTGTCGTCTCCGGAGGCGTACACCCTCGTTGTCGTCGACTGCTTTGCCGGCCGGAGCGTCGACGCCAAACGTGCTCTCTACCGAGAGGTTTCACGACGACTGGGCGTGCTCGGCATCCCGGCCGACCACATCACGGTCATCGTTCGCGATATCGAGATGGCAAATTGGGGTATTCGAGGCGGGCAGGCCGCCTGCGATGTGGACTTGGGTTTCGACGTCAACGTGTGAGTGAAGCGCACGCTCGCCGCGACGCACGCGCGTGAGAAGACATCGTCGACTCATGTCCGTTATGGGAGAATCAACCGATGCGCAGACTCGTCTACTACGTGGCAACGACGCTCGACGGATTCATCGCTGGACCCGACGGTGGTGACCCTTCCGGGGCCGACTTCTTCCCGATCACCGACGACGTTGTGCAGTTCATCGTCGAGAACTATCCCGAGACGCTACCGGACCCGGTGCGCACAGCGCTCGGAATCGACGGTGCGGGAACAGTTTTCGACACGGTCGTCGAGGGGCGTGGATCGTACGAACTCGGTCTTGCCGCGGGTATCCCCGACGCGTACCCACATCTTCGTCACCTGGTGTTCTCGACGACTCTTCCAGGGAGCAACTCTGGAGCCGTGGAGATCGTGCGAGACGAACCCGCCGAGACAGTGCGCGAACTCAAACGCGAAGAGGGACTCGACATTTGGCTCGTCGGCGGCGGAACGCTGGCACATGCGTTGCTTCCCGAGATCGACAGGTTGGTGCTCAAAGTGAACCCGTCGATCATCGGCAGTGGGGTGCCGTTGTTCAACGGGCCGTTCGCGCCGACCCTGTTCACCCCGGTGGACGAGACAGATCTCCCCGGCGGTGTACGGGTGCTCACCTACGACCGCCGCTGACGCCGGCCCCGGCCGTCGGGCCGGGCGGTCGGTGAGAGAGTGGGAGTATGCATGTTGATCGAGTGGTTCCCAATCTCACCGTCTCGGATCTCCACCAGGCCGTTGCTGAGCACTCTGCGATCCTCGGCCTGCGCGTCCTCATGGATCACGGATGGATCGTCACTCTGGGAGACGACGACGGGCATCAGCTCAGCGTCATGACCTCCGACGCGTCCGCGCCGGTCAACCCCGACGTCTCGATCTTCGTCGACGACGTCCGAGAAGCGCTCGCCCAGGCGCATGCCGCGGGAGTGGAGATCGTGCACCCGCTGACCGACGAACCGTGGGGCGTCACACGATTCTTCTACCGGGCATCCGACGGTCGCGTGATCAACGTCGGCACCCACACGCAATGAACGACGGCGGGGCCGCGTCCCACAACCGGCCTGACCCTTTCACGGTTGTGTCATTCAACGTCAACGGGATTCGAGCAGCGCGACGTCGAGGATTCGACGCGTGGTTGGCAGAACGAAGCCCCGACGTCGTGGCGCTTCAGGAACTGCGCTCTCCGGCAACGGAAGTCGGCAGTTTTCCCGGCTACTCGATCGCGCTCGACGTCGGATCGATTGCCGGACGTAACGGCGTGGCAATTCTGACCAAGACACCACCGACCGCAGTGCGGACCTGGCTGACCGATCCGCCGAAAGCACGCGGACTCAACGAATTCGCCACGCACGGAAGGTACATCGAAGTCGACCTCGCCGACCGACCGGTCACTGTCGGGTGCCTCTACCTGCCGAAGGGCGGACTGCCCGCGCATCGTCAACGAACAGGAGCCATGCGCGACGCCCCCGACGGTGGGGCGAAGTACGACCGAAAGCAACGATTCCTGAGTGCATTCGCTCGTGAGCTGAACCGAAATCGCCTGTCGGCCCAACGTGACGGTCGGGAGTTTCTGCTCGTCGGGGATCTGAACATCGCCCATACCGAACACGACGTGACCAACTGGCGCGCTGCCCGGTCGATGGACGGCTTCCTGCCCGAAGACCGCGCCTGGTTCGATTCGGTTTTGGGTTCGCGTCGACTCGTCGACGTGGTCCGGCGTGTCCATGGTGATCGACCCGGACCGCTGACCTGGTGGAGCTGGGCGGGGGAGTCGTTCGCCAAGGACGTCGGCTGGCGCGTCGACCATCAGCTCGCCACGCCAGGTCTGGCTCGCCGCGCCGTGTCGGTGACAGTGGACAAAGAACCATCGCCGGCGCAGCGATTGTCAGACCACGCGCCGCTCGTGGTGACCTATCGCTAGCGACGACCTTTTCAACTGGTGGACGGCCGCCAGCGAGGTGCGCAGGTTTACTCGTGACGCCGTCGACGCGAACGCCGCGACGGCCACCGAGAGCGCGAGCATGATCGGGTATTGGGTGACGAGCTGATCCGCCGACCAGTAGTTGCAGAGCTGAAACGCTGACAGCAGCGCCACAGGCAATGTGGCGAGTCCGAGGACCAGCGCAATACCCAGTGCCACTTCGAGCAGCGGGACGCCAACGCCGAAGGCAGTCGGAACATGTCCGACGACGTCGCGGGTGAACGCGCGGTAGAAGCCGGGTACTCGCTCGTTGCTTGCTGCACTCTGCACGACGAGAAGAATGTCGGCCCGCCCGAAACCGGCGTGATACTTGACGATCCCTTCGTGCAGCCAGAGCGCGCCGAGTGCCACGCGTGCGAGGGTGGCGGAGACAACTGTTGCCACCCTCGCACTGCGCGCGACGCGTGAATCCGTTGTCGTCACTTCATCAGCTCTGCGGCACCGAATACGGCTTTTGCCTTGTCGCAGTGCACCACCACGTCCGAGTAGGCGGCAGCATCGACGCCGGTGGGCACCTCGAAGGACTGAGAAGCCTTGTCGTAGGCGACTTTACCGAGTGCGACTCCGTTGCTGACGTCTGATTCCGAGGTGCCCTTGGCCAGGTAGAGATGCAGATCGGGACCTTCGTCGGACGAGAAGCCTGACAATTCCACCTTTCCCGCCGTGAGAGTCGCTGTGCCCGACACCTTTTTGTCGTTGAGTCCCGCGAACGCTCCGTGTGCTGCAGCTGTCGAGCTCATGGGGGCCATCGACGTCTCGGCCGATGCGGACATCGGGGCCGCCGAGGTCGTCGTCGCAGATGTGCTCTGATCGCTGCATCCGGCGATGGCGCCGACGACTACAAAGGCTGCGAAGGCGCTGGCGATGAAGGTCTTGATCCGCATGTGTTTCTCCTGACGTGGTGGATGTGCCGACTCGGCACGACAGGAATTACAGCAATCACAGCGGGTGCGACCGGCGATGATTTCAGCGCGGTAAGCCCAGATTTCAGCACCGTAATAATTCTCGCCGGGCGACAAGCCACTTGGCGGTTACGCTCGACTGATGCAGCAAGGGGCACGAGTGATGGTCGTCGAGGACGACCCGGCGGTCCGAACCGTCGTCGCCGATCACCTTCGTGCTGCGGGGTGCGACGTCGCGATGCACGCCGATGGGGAGAAGGCGTGGGTTGCGCTCAGCGCGGAGATGCCCGATCTCCTGATTCTGGATCGCATGATCCCCCTGATCGACGGCGACGAATTGTGTCGTCGAGTGCGCGCAGTGTCTGAGGTACCGATCATCATGTTGACGGCGCTCGATGGACCCGACCATCGAATAGCCGGACTCGAGCGAGGCGCCGACGATTATCTCGGGAAGCCATTCGCGTTGCGGGAGTTGCAGCTTCGAGTGAACTCGTTGCTGCGCCGTAGCGCCAACACCAGTGCGCCGTTGACATTCACGGCGGGGCTGTTCCGCGTCGATCCCGCTCATCGCAGAGTGTGGGTCGACGGTAAGGAGATCGCGTTGACGGCCCGCGAGTACGAACTCCTGCTCTATCTGGTGCGCACTCCGGATCGGGTTGTCAGCCGGGAGGAGATCCTGCGCGAAGTGTGGCAGTGGGCCTTTGGCGACGCATCGACGGTGACAGTTCACGTGCGACGGTTGCGCGAGAAGATCGAACCCGAGCCGCGCTTTCCGCGCTTTCTGCACACCGAGTGGGGCGCTGGATACCGATTCACCGCACGGGGCGAATGATGTTGGGCCCGTATGAAGTCCTGCTGATCGCGGGCACCACGTTCGCGGCGACCGCGCTGGTGACCATCCTTACGGTGCTGGTCCTCAGGCTCACGCCGCACAGCGGTATTGCTGTACGATGCGCTGTCGTCCTCGCGGGATCGTTGGTGTCGATCGTGGTGTCCACCCTGGCGGTTGCCGCGGAGATGTATCTGTCCGGGCACGACGTCGTCGTGCTCGCGTATGTCATCGGAATCTCGGCGCTGATGAGCATGATCGCCGGCTGGGCGGTGACGGGGCGCGCCATTCGATCGCCGGTTGAGGCGCTTGTCGCCGATGCCCGCCGGGTCGGCGACGGTGACGTTGTTACCGCGTCGCTCACCGGATGGCGCGAATTCGACGAGGTGTCAGCGGAATTGGCCGAGACATCGCGACGCCTGGCAGACGCCCGCGCACAGATTGCCGAACTGGACGCGGCGCGACGGCAGTTCTTCGCCTGGATCTCGCATGATCTCCGAACACCTCTAGCCGGAATGAGGGCGATGGCGGAGGCACTCGAGGATGGCACGGCAGCCGAGCCGGGACTCTACATCGCGACGATCCGCACGAAGGTCGACACAATCAACAAAATGGTCGACGACCTGTTCCAGCTGTCCAAGCTTCAGACCGGTTCATTGGAGCTGTGCTGCGAGCCCGTCGTCCTACGCGATCTCGTCAGCGACGCCGTGGCGGACGTTCAGGCGATCGCGGCCGGTCGAGGTATACGCATCGTCGACGACGGAATTGACGGGCACGTCGTCTGGGCGGATCCCCGCGAGATCACGCGCGCGATCGGCAACCTGCTGAGCAACGCCGTACGGCATGCGCCGGATGAGAGCACGATCACCGTCCGTGCAGTCGGAGACGACGCGATGCTCGTCCTGAGCGTCGTCGATCAGGGCGAGGGAGTGTCGTCGGAAGACCTCGGTTCGATCTTCGACATCGGATGGCGCGCGGACACCGCGCGCACGTCTGACCGCGACGACTCCGCGAGGACCGGGGCCGGTCTGGGCCTCGCGATTGTGCGAGGCATCGTCGAAGCGCACGGTGGCACCATTCGGGCGCAACGCACGGCCGCCGGCTTTCAACTGGATCTCGAACTGCCGACCGCCGCAGCCGGGTGACCGCGTATCGAGTTGACTGGGCATCGAGTCGACTGGGCATCATGGAGGGTATGCAGGTCACCACGCAGGCACAGTTGCGGGAGATCGTCGGGCATCCGGCAGAGATCATCGCGAACAAAGCCATGCCGCAGTTGCTGTCGGCGCACGTCGAATGGCTCGCCGCGACACCGATGATCTTCCTGGCCACATCGGACGCGTCGGGCCGCGTGGATGTATCACCCAAGGGCGATCCCGCGGGCAAGGTGGTTCACGTCATCGACGAACACACCATCGCGATCCCCGAGCGCCCAGGTAATCGGCGCGTGGACGGCTACGAGAACATCCTCACCAATCCGCACGTCGGCGCGATCGCGGTGATCCCGGGGCGTGGCGACACGTTGCGGGTCAACGGATCGGCCCGCATCGTCGACGATGGTCCGTACTTCGATCAGCTCGCGGTCCGCGGCAAGCGACCCATCCTCGCCGTCGAGGTCGACGTCGAGGAGGTGTTCTTCCACTGCTCCAAGGCATTCATGCGGTCCGAACTCTGGAAGCCCGAGACGTGGGACCCCACCAGGGTGCCGAGCACCGCGAAGCTCGCCAAGCAGGTGATGGCGGGCCTCGACGACATTCCGGACGAGGAGTTCGGCGACGAAGCGTACCGACCGTGGCTCTACTAAGCTGAGCGCTCGTACGGCGTCTTCTCGCCAGCGGTGACCTCGACATCGAGGTGATTGCCAGCGGGCGGCAGCGGGCACGTGGCGAAGTCGATGAACGCGCACGGCAGATTGGTCGCGCGATTGAAGTCGAGCACCACACGTCCGCCGTTGCGCAGCACCTCGTCGGCAGCCTCGACGGCCAGGCTTCGATTCGCCGCATACGTGGTGATTCCCGAGGTGGCATCTGTGAACAGAACGCTCAGCCCGCCCTGCTTGCCGTTGAAGGCAATGAGTCGACGCTGCTGCCCGTCGTGGTCAAAGACCAGCTCACCGGGGGAGACGTACACGTGGGCCAAGCCCTCCGCGACGGCGCCGACGGTCACCGGCCGCGGCTGGTCGTACGGCTCGAACCGCGCTTCGACGACCCACGCGGGATCGGCGTCATATGCCGGAACGCCACGAAAATTGCGCACCGTGGGCGCGTTCTCGTCGTGCACGCGGATCAGGTAGCCGTCGCCGCGGCGTGCGACCTCGATGTGCACGTCGTCGATGTCCACGACCTCACCCGGGCCGGTCGGTTCGAGGTCGAAATCGCGGGTGTCGAAGAACCCGCCGTCGCCTGGTCGAAGGTGGGCGGTCGGGCCGTCGAACCACCAGGTTCCCGGCAGCCCCTCGAAACGCGACGGTTCCGTGTCGAGCCATTCGAGGCGGTTGATCGACAGCCATCCAAGGGGAGCGGCGAGGTCACGCTCGCGAATGGTGTGCCACTGCTGCCATTCGTCGGCGAAGTCGCCGTCGGCTGGTGTCGTCGAGGTGGACAGTGCTCCGGTCATTCGGTGCTCCCTGAGTCGTCGCGGATGTGACTTCTTCTGCAACGTCGACGACGTCCCAACCATGGCCATTCGCGTTCGCTGGGCGCAACCCTTGACGCCGGGTTCGATCGCTCTGGGCTCACGTTGACGGCGTGCGGGTCAGCCCTCGAGCGCGTCCACGAAAGCGCCCTGCCACACCGTGTCGAACGGGGTGTGCCCCGACACGCGGCCGTTGATGCCTGCCGTGGTGAATTCCTTGGCGAATGCGACAGCCTCACCGATCTCGGCGCCCTTCGCCAACTCGGCCGTGATGGCGGCGGCGAGCGTGCATCCGGCCCCGGAGACCCGCTCGGACCCGACTTTCGGCGCGGCCAGCACGGTCACGTCCGTGCCGTCGAACAGCACGTCGACGGCGTCGTCGCCGGGAAGTTCGACGCCGCCCTTCGTGATGACGTACTTCGGACCGAGATCGGCGATTCGACGCGCGGCCTCAGCGAGATCCTCGACGCTGGTGATCTCGTCCATGCCGGACAGGATCTGCGCCTCGAAGAGATTCGGGGTGACCACCGTCGCGAGCGGAATGATCTTCTCGCGCAACGCGGTATCGGTGTCGAGTGCAGCGCCAGGCTCTTGGCCCTTGCAGATGAGGACGGGATCGACGACGACGTGACGCCAGTCCCGGGCGGCGAGCGCGTCGGCGACGACGTCGATGGTCGCGGGCGTGCCGAGCATGCCCACCTTCACGACGTCGAGATCATGGGTGGCGGTTGCCGCTTCGATCTGGTCGGCGATGACGTCCGGTTCGACGGGTACGAACCGGTGCGCCCACCCGTTCTTCGGATCGAACGAGACGATGCAGGTGATGGTGCCGACTCCGTAGACACCCAACTCCTGGAAGGTCTTCAGATCGACTTGAATCCCGGCGCCGCCAGTCGCTTCCGAACCGGCGATGACATATGCAAAATCAACCACACATCAAGCCTACGACTCCGCAGATCGCGGCCTGAAGTCGCCTTTCACGAGAGCGACGCCGTCTGCCGATCGGCCTACGTCTGAGCCGAGCACAGTCTCGCTTGTCGGTGGTCGACGTCATGATGATTCGCACATGCCGCGCTTGTTGCATCCGTGCTTGTTGCATCCGTGTCGCACGTTGCAGCCGCGGCGAAAGTTTCATCTTGACGAAGGACCAGTCATGACACGCTCGACCAGATCTACCGCTTGTATCGCAGTGCCCCTTGCTGCTGTCGTCATCGTTCTCGGTGTCGGAGGGTGCAAGGAAGGCAAGGTTGCTTCGGCAAGCACCGCCACCGTCACCGAGATCGCGACGGTGACACCGACGACCACGACGGTTACCGCGACCGCGGCGCCCGAGGCCACCGAGACCGAGATGACCACAGACATACGGCGACAGCCGTCACAGATGCTGATGTCACCGAACCGACAGCCACCGAGCCAGCAATCACCGAACCGACAGTCACTGGTCCAACAACGGTCGCTGCGCCGGCCGACGAGACCGGGTCCACTGGGTCGTCGTCGGGACAGCGCAACGCTCTCTCGAAGGCCCACTCATATCTCGAGATCTCAGGCTTCAGCTACACCGAATTGATCGAGCAACTCGAGTACGAGGGATTCTCGAATTCCGACGCAACATACGCGGCCGACCACTGCGGGGCCGACTGGACCGCACAAGCGGTACGAAAGGGTAAGTCGTATCTCGAGATCAGTGCATTCAGCCACTCCGGGCTGGTTGAACAGCTCGAGTACGACGGCTTCACAGCCGCACAGGCCGAGGCGGGCGCGACCGGTGCGGGAGTGTGACCGTCACCTGAACGCCCGACGATCAAGCCGGCCGATCAGGCGATCCACACCGTCTTGATGTTGCAGAACTCGTGCATGCCGTGGGACGTCAGTTCGCGGCCGTTGCCTGATCGCTTGATCCCGCCGAATCCCAGTTCGGGATATGAGGTGGTCATGCCGTTGATGAACACCTGGCCCGATTCGATCCGGTCGATGAACTGATCCTGTTCGGCCTCGTCGGTGGTCCAGGCGTTTCCGCCGAGGCCGAAGGTGGTGTCGTTGGCGATCGCAATCGCCTCGTCGATGTTCTCGACGCGGTACAGCGCTGCCACCGGACCGAACGCTTCGGCGGAGTAGATCTCCATCTCGTCGGTGATGTCGGCGAGGATCGTCGGTTCGTAGAACCATCCGGGCCGCTCGACTCGGCTGCCCCCGATGAGTACCTTCGCGCCTTTGCTCACCGCGTCGTCGACGAGTTCTTCGAGATCGGTGCGCCCCTGTTCGGTGGCGAGCGGTCCGACGTCGGTGGCTTCGTCGGTGGGATCTCCGATGACGAGGCCGCGGAATCCCTCGGTGAAAGCGTCGACGAACTGGTCGTATACGTCGGCGTGGATGATGAATCGCTTTGCGGCGATACAGGATTGGCCGTTGTTCTGCACTCGTGCCGTGACGGCGGTCTTCGCGGCCGCCGCGATGTCGGCGCTGGGCATGACGATGAAGGGGTCGCTCCCTCCGAGTTCGAGCACGGTGTGCTTGACCTCGTCTCCCGCGATCGCGGCCACCGACCGACCCGCGGGTTCGCTTCCGGTCAAAGTCGCCGCGGCGACCCGCGGATCGCGCAGGATCGACTCGATCATTCCCGAACCGATCAGGAGCGTCTGGAAGCAGCCCTCCGGAAAACCGGCCCGATGCAGGACGTCTTCGAGATACAGGGCCGATTGCGGAACATTGGAGGCGTGCTTGAGGATGCCGACGTTGCCTGCCATCAGCGCGGGCGCAGCGAACCGCACCGCCTGCCAGAGGGGGAAGTTCCAGGGCATGATCGCCAGTACGACGCCGAGTGGTTGATAGCGCATATATGCGCGACTGGCGCCAACAGCTTTGGCGTCGGCCTGCTCGTCGGCGAGCATGGCGGCGCCGTGGTCGGCGTAGTAGCGAAAGCCCTTCGCGCACTTCAGTGTTTCTGCCTTGGCCGAGGCGAGGGTCTTGCCCATCTCCTCGGTCATCATGGCTGCGACGCCGTCGGCTTCGGCTTCGAGTAGGTCGGCGGTGGCACGCAGCCAGGTCGCCCGCTGCTCGAACGACGTGGTGCGATAGCTCGCGAATCCACTGACCGCTCGGTCGAGCGCCTCGTCGACTTGGTCTTCTGTCAGGGAATCGAACTCCCGAACGATCTCTCCGGTCGCCGGGTTGGTGGTGGCAATGGCCATGTCGATGGTCCTTCCGCGTCGGGTCCCCTCTCATGCCTACCACTCGTGATCGAAACGTTGCGTCGATGCGGAATCAGCGCGGCGCGGAGGGCGTTGTGCGACCCATGAGCGAACAACCGGAATTGAGCCCGAGCGACTGGGTACGTGATCAGACCAAGAAGATCCTCGAGCAGGGGACAACCGACGGTGTGCTGGTTGCCGATCGTCCCGTCGTGCTGTTTACCACGACGGGTGCCAAGTCGGGGAAGAAGCGCTACACACCATTGATGCGCGTCGAGGAGAACGGCAAGTACGCCATGGTCGCGTCGAAGGGCGGGGCTCCAGAACATCCGGCGTGGTACTTCAACGTCAAGGCGAATCCGCAGATCACAGCCCAGGACGGCGACAAGGTGTACGAGCTCACCGCCCGCGAGGTCGAGGGCGATGAGCGTGAGCACTGGTGGGAGCTCGCGGTGGCCGCGTACCCGCCCTACGCCGAATACCAGACCAAGACCGATCGTCAGATCCCGGTGTTCGTGCTCGAGTGACGATATCGGCAGCTCCCGCGGGGTGAAGACGAAACGCGGTGGTGAAGGCAGTACGCGCATCCACCGCGTCAGACAGCGACTGCATACCGTCGACAATAAAACCTCAAGGGCACTTCAAGTCCATGAGATGGGATGCAGATCACCCCGCGGGAGCTGCCGATATCGTCACTCGAGCACGAACACCGGGATCTGACGATCGGTCTTGGTCTGGTATTC
>NZ_LZMO01000214.1:0-17102 GCF_001665715.1 Gordonia sp. 852002-10350_SCH5691597 | reverse complement strand
CTACCCGTTCCGCCTCCTCGCGCCGCCGGTCATGCGCGGGCTGCTCGAGAACATCTGCGCCAAAGAGGGCGTCGTCGTGGCACCGGATGTCTACCCGTTGGTCATCCGCGCCGGCGGCGGCTCGCCCCGCGACTCGCTGTCGATCCTCGACCAGCTACTCGCGGGTGCGTCCGACGAGGGCGTCACCTACGACCGCGCCCTCGCGCTGCTCGGCGTCACCGACATCGCACTCATCGACGACGCCATCGACGCCCTTGCCGCCTCCGACGGCGCAGCGCTGTTCGCGACGGTCGAGAAGGTCGTCGACGCCGGGCATGATCCTCGACGTTTCGCCGTCGACCTTCTCGAGCGGTTGCGCGATCTCATTCTGCTGCAAGCAGTTCCGGACGCTGCCGAACGTGGACTCGTCGAAGCGCCTGGCGATCAACTCGCGCGCATGCAAGGTCAGATCGAGCATCTCGGACCGGGCGGACTCACCCGCTTCGCCGAGATCGTGCACGAAGCGCTCGGCGAGATGCGCGGCACCACGTCGCCGCGCCTGCTGCTCGAGGTGATGTGCGCGCGGATGCTGCTGCCATCGGTCTCCGCCGCCGACGCCGCGCTGCTCCAGCGTCTCGAACGACTCGAGTCAGGCGTCGCTCCGGCCGGAGGGAACGCCGGCGGTGCAACGCCCTCGCCTTCCGCGCGCGCCGAGGGTGCTCCCACCGCGGCCCCCGCCCCGCCGCCCGTCGACCCGCCCAAGTACGTCCGCCCCTCGCAGCGCAAGCCGGACGAGCCGGCCGCCGGTCGAGCGGACGCGGCTCCCGCCGAGGTTGTCGCGCCGCCCGCTGCGCGCGAGGAGGCTGCGCCGGCAGCTAGCGCAGGCGATTCCTCCGCTGGTCGAGCAGACCGGAGCGCCAGCGGAGGCGATTCCCCCGCTGCCGCGCCCGCAGACGTCTCCTCCGCTGGTCGAGCAGACCGGAGCGCCAGCGCAGGCGATCCCCCCGCTGGTCGAGCGGATCGGAGCGCTAGCGGAGGTCGTGTCGAGACCACCCCGCCCGATCCCACGCGCGGCGATGCTCCTGCTGCCGCGCCTGCGGGCGATTCCTCCGCTGCCGCGCCCGCAGGCGATCCCTCCGCTGGTCGAGCAGACCGGAGCGCTAGCGCAGGCGATCCCACCGCTGGTCGAGCAGACCGGAGCGCTAGCGGAGGTCGTGTCGAGACCACCCCCGCCGAGACCACCACGCCCGCCGAGCCCACGCGCCCGATGCCGGTGGCGCCTGCGAAGCCCGCCGCACCACCGACGCCCGAACCTGCCCCGACACCGGAACCGGCCGCAGTAGTTGCCGCAGACGACGACATCCCGCTACCCGACGAGCCCGTCGACGACTACGACGCGCCCGTCCCCGACGACGGCAGACCGTCCACGCCACGCAGCGTCGAACCCGAACCGCAACCAGAACCAGAACCCGAACCGCAGGCCGGCCTCGACGTCGAGACCGCGCGCAAGCGCTTCCAGGAAGTCCGCGCTGCGGTCCGTGAGCGGTCGAAGAGTCTCGAACCGATGCTGTCGAACGCCGTCGTCGACGAGATCCGCGACAACGTCGTGATCCTGGCGCATCCCGTTGAAGTGTTGGTCGGCAGATTGTCGGCGCCGCATGCGGTCAACATCATGCGCGAGGCGCTGCACGAGGTCTTCGGAACCGAACTCGACGTGCAGACCATCCACAAGGTCGTCGACGTGACCGCGCCTACGAAAAATGCAGCGGGACAACCGGATCGACAGCAGCGTCGTGCTCAGACCTTCTCGCGTCCGAGCCGCGCTCGGGGCAGCTCGGGCGAGCAGTCCGACGCCGCCGCAGCACCGGAGGCCCCGGCCGAGCCCGAGGAGCCTGAACCGCCGCGCCAAGACGACGACATCCCCGACGCTGAGCGTGCGGAGATGGTCGCCGAGGTGCAGAACGCGGCTCCCGAGGGTCGCTTCGACCCGAACAAGGTCGCGATGGAACTGCTACAGACCGAGCTGGGCGCCCGGCCGCTGGAGTAGCGCGCACCGCGCGCCGCTACCAGCGGGTCCGAGTCGCCGCTATGCGTCCCACCACGGGCGTAGTGGAAGATCGCTCTGGCCGTAGTCGTCGAGCTTGGTCGCCAGGACGTGGTGAAGCTGAACGATGTTGCGCTCGAAGCCGATTCGGCATCCGGCCATGTACAGGCCCCATAGCCGCGCGGTGCCCTCGGTGACCTCTTCGACAGCCTCGTCCCAGTGCTCGACGAGGTTGCGGTTCCAGTCACGCAGCGTCATGGCGTAGTGCGGACGGAAGTTCTCCTCGTGCAGCACCTCGAGTCCGCCGATGTCCTGGATCTTCGAGATGATCTTGCCGGAGCCGGTGAGCTCGCCGTCGGGGAAGACGTAGCGGTCGATGAACGATCCGGCGCGTGCGTTCTTGAAGTTGTCGGGCCGAGTGATGCAGTGGTTCAACATCATTCCGCCGACCCGCAGCTTGTCGCGGATGAACGAGAAGTACGCCGGATAGTTGTGGACGCCGATGTGCTCGGTCAGTCCGATCGACGAGACGGCGTCGAAGTCGCTCTCGGTCACGTCGCGGTAGTCGCTGAAGCGCACCTCGGCGAGGTCGCTGAGTCCCTCGTCGACGATCTTCTTCTGCGCCCACTCGGCCTGCTCCGCGGAGAGCGTGACACCGAGTACCTTGACTCCGCGAGACGCTGCGTAGCGTACCATTCCGCCCCAGCCGCAACCGATGTCGAGGAGACGGTCGCCCGGCTTGAGTCGCAGCTTGTCGAAGATCAGTCGGTACTTGTTCTCCTGGGCCGTCTCCAGCGACGCCTCGAGGTCGGGGTAGACGGCGCAGGTGTAGGTCATCGACGGTCCGAGAACCCACTCGTAGAAGGTGTTCGACACATCGTAGTGATGATGGATCACCTCGGCGTCGCGGGTTTTGCTGTGCCGCAATCCTTCTGCGAAGCGTCGCCAGCGTGGCAGTGCTTCCTGGGGTGGCGGCGCGATCGGCTTGAAATGCTCGATGCCCAGCGAGCGGGCCACATTCGCCAACGTCAGGGGAGACGGACGCTTGAACTCGAGGTCGGCGGCGAGCGCGCGCAGCGCCTCGTAGGGGTCGCCGGGGTGGGCACCGATCAACTCGAGGTCGCCCGACACGTACGCGCGCGCAAGTCCGAGGTCGCCGGGGGCGGTAACGAGATACGTTGTGCCACGTGAATTCTTGAGGTTCAGCCCATACTCGGCGTCGGCGGGGCCTGCCGAGCTGCCGTCGTACGCGGTGATCCTGATGCTGAGATTGCCGCCGACCAGCGACTCGAAGATCTGCGCCAGCGTCATCTTGCCCGGCGAGGCTTCCGGGGGGGATGCGGGTACGTTGTCCTGGAACGTCGTCATTGCCGTTTCACCGCTTTCGCATAGAGGTCGAGAAGCCGGCCGCGAGGGTCGTACCGCTTCTTCAGGAGTCGATAGTGTTCGCCACCGTAGAGTTCGTCGAACTCTTCGGGGGAGTAGAAGGATTCCGAATACAGGGACTTGTGGCCGTCGAGATCGGCCACCTCGCGCTCGATGAGCTTGTTGGCGTGGCCGGGATCGCCGGGCGTCACCGGCACCGCCGACCAGAACCCGACGTTGACGTAGGTGCGCTTGGGCTCGAGCGGGTAGAGCGGCCACGGCCGCGCGGCGTCGGCAACCGGTAGTGCCGGCTCACGTAAACGCAACGGGCACAACCACACCGGCTCGATCGGAATGTTCTCGAGGAACCACTCGAGGTACGCGGTGGTGTTCTCGATCGGAACCTCGATGTCTTGCACCACCCGCTCATTGGCGGGCAAACCCTTGCGCTTGTTGAGCCTGTCGGCGATGTCGAAGCGCTGGTCGTAGCCGATCAACTTCCAGTAGAAGCTGCTGCGCAGCAACTTCTTTGGCCAGAGCCGTCGAATCCTGGGGTTCTGGGCGCCGAAGGCTCGTGAACACCAGAACCAGTCGGTGTCCCAGCGCCAGAGGTAGTCGTGGATGGTCAGGCGGTCGCGCTTGATCCCCGAGGCGTGCTGGATGGACCGGTAGTAGATGTCCATCCCCGTGTAATCGCTGACCGGACCGGCCTCGTCGGTTTGGCGGCCGACGGTCAGGTACGCCTCGTCGGCGGTGAAGACCACACCGTCGAGGTAGTCGACGCGCTCGCCGTCGTAGGTACGCTCGTCGGCGATGGTGTTCATCGTCGACTGCAGTGTCGCGAGATCGTGAAAACGTATGTGACGCAACGCAACGTACGGCTGCACTGTTTCGAGCTCGATCTTCAGCCGAACCGAATACCCCAGCGTCCCATACGAATTGGGGAAACCGAAGAAGAGGTCGGAGTTCTCGTTGGTCGGCGTCGCGGTGACGATGGAGCCGTCGCCGGTCAGAATGTCGATCTCGAGCACCGACTCGTGCGGCAGGCCGTTGCGGAAGGAGGTGCTCTCGATGCCGAGACCCGTGACCGCCCCGCCGAGGGTGATGGTCTTGAGCTGTGGCACCACCAGCGGCGCCAGCCCGTACGGCAGCGTTGCAGCGACCAGATTCTCGTATGTGCACATTCCCGCGACGTCGGCGGTCTTGGCAACAGGATCGACGGAGATCACCCGATCGAGACCCGATACATCGAGGCCGGGATGCGGATTCTTGGCGCGCGCACGAAACAGGTTCGACGTCTTTTTCGCGAGACGGACCGTTGCTCCTGGCGGAATCGCCCGATAGCTGGCCAGAAGGGTGGCAACCCCGTCGTCGAAAGCCTGTGCCCCCATCTCCAACCGTCCAGAAGTCACTTGGCTAGCCTAGGACCTGATCAGCACGCCCGCCAATCTGCCATGAAGGAGTGCCCGTCGTGGGTGAGATTTCCGCCAGTCAAACGATCGACATCGCCGCAAGTCCCGACCAGGTGATCGGAGTGCTCGCCGACTACGTCGACGCGCGTCCGGCGATCCTTCCCGAGCAGTACCGCGACTACAAGGTGATCAGCGGCGGCCAGGGTGACGGAACGGTGGTGCACTGGATTCTGCAGGCGACCTCCAAGCGTCAGCGCGACGTGAAGGCGACCGTCAGCGTCGTGCCGGACACCATCACCGAACGCGATGAGAACTCGTCGATGGTGACCACCTACAAGGTCACTCCGGCCGGTAGCGGTTCCAAGGTCACCACGACCACCACGTGGAACTCCAACGCCAGCGGCATCGGCGGCTTCTTCGAGAAGACGTTCGCGCCCAAGGGTCTCGCGAAGATCCAGGCTCAGCTGCTCGCGAATCTCAAGGCGCGGGTCGAGAAGTAGGCCCCACCTCTGCGGACCGGTTCGCACGATGAGTCCGCAGGACGATACCCGGACACCACGACGTCGCGGCCGCGCTCGGCCCTCGCCACTGCCGGTGCGCGACGGCGTCGACGCGACGCGCGTCGTGGTGCGCCACGGCGAGGAGCTGACCGTCGGGGAGTCGCTGCTGGCCAGCCCGTCGCTGGCCGACCTGACGCTCGACGACCTGCGGGGCCGGACTGCCGCCGGTGACGTCGTCGACGCAGGCGGCAACCGTGCCGACCTCGACGCTCCTGCCCGGGCCAATACGTCGTACTACCTGTATCGGGATCTGCCCGACGAGATCGAGATCCCCTTCGACCTGCCGATCCTGTTCCGCGACGAGAACATCGTCGTCGTCGACAAACCGCCGTTCCTCGCGACCATGCCGCGCGGGCGGCACGTCACCCAGACCGCGTTGGTGCGGCTGCGGCGTGAACTCGGCAACGACGCGCTCGCGCCTGCTCACCGGCTCGACCGCCTGACCTCTGGGGTGCTGTTGTTCACGGCCCGCCCGCAGGTTCGCGCGGCGTATCAGGATCTGTTCGCCCAACGACTCGCACGCAAGGAATACCGTGCGCTGGCACCGCTCGACGACGCGCTGCGCACCCCGGCAACCGTGCGCAATCGCATCGAGAAGACGGCCGGTGACCTGCGGGCTCTGGTCGTCGACGGCGAGGTCAACGCGGTCAGCGAGATCACTCTGATCGAGGATGCCGGGTCTGGCCACGGCCTCTACAGACTGCGCCCGCACACCGGACGCACCCACCAACTCCGGCTGCACATGGCGTTGCTCGGGGTGCCCATCGTCGACGATCCGCTGTACCCCGACGTACGCCCCGACCTGGCCGAGTTGCCTGATCGTGGCGACTTCACCCGGCCGCTGCGGCTACTTGCGCACAGCTTGGAGTTCGATGACCCGCTCACCGGCGAACCGCGCAGATTCGTCAGCAATAGACAGCCGGAACACGCGCCCATCCGGACTGAGTGAGCGAGTGCGTACACAATCATGACGTCAGCGGGGGCCATCGAAATTATTGTCGCGGCCCCTCGCTCAGGTACGAGTTGTGTACGTAGCAGCGGCCGGACACGGGCTCGATCGGCCGCGAATGCACCGCTAGGCTGAGATTTGTGACCATCCACGCCTCCTACGAGCGACATCCCGATCTCGGGTGCGAGGCCGTCGTCTTCATCGACGACGAATCGATGGGCTGCTTCCAGATTCAGCGCGACCTGGTTGTCGACGCCGAAGCGGGTGGCCGTGGAAGCTCTGGCGGTGGAAGCTCTGGTCGTGAGGGCTATTGCGTCACCACGGGAGCCAGCGCGCCCGTCTATGGCGGGGTGGTCGAGTGGCGTCGCGTCGACGACGATCGGATCGAGTTCGCTCTCACCCCGAAGGCGGGCAGGCTTTTCGGCGACAACGTGCTCTCCTTCCAGATCACGCCGGTCGGTGACGAGAGTGTCGACGAGATCATCGAGCATGTCGAGCGACTGCTGCGGTGAGCGCACCGACTACCCTGGTTAACGTGACTCAACCTTTTGACCCCAGTTCCCTGTTCGGCGGCGGTGACGGCGGCGAGAATCCGATGGCGGGTCTGCTCGCTCAGGCGCAGCAGATGCAGGAGAAGTTGCTCGCGGCGCAGGAGGAGATCGCTGCAACCGAGGTCACCGGTTCGGCGGGCAACGGGCTGGTCACCGTGACCGGAACGGGTACCGGCGAGGTCACCGCGGTGACCATCGATCCCAAGGTCGTCGACGCCGACGACGTCGAGACGCTGCAAGATCTGGTCCTCGGCGCACTGTCGGATCTCGCGTCCAAGCGCGACGAGCTGACGAGCCAGAAGATGGGACCGCTCGCAGGCGGACTCGGCGGCGGACTTCCCGGCCTCGGCTGAGGATTCATGTACGAGGGCCCCATCCAGGATCTGATCGACGAGCTGGCCAAACAGCCAGGGCTCGGCCCCAAGGGTGCGCAGCGCATCGCCTTCCACCTGCTCGCCGGTGAGAAGTCCGACATCGACCGACTCATCGCTGCCCTCGGCCACGTCCGCGACGACGTCACGTTCTGTGCCGAATGCGGCAACGTCTCGGCCGAGCGGCTGTGCCGCATCTGCGCCGACGCCCGTCGCGACGCCACCAAGATCTGCGTCGTGGAGGAGCCCAAGGATGTCCACGCGATCGAGCGGACCAAGGAGTTCCACGGTCGCTATCACGTGCTCGGCGGGGCGCTCGATCCGCTGTCGGGGATCGGGCCTGATCAGCTGCGTATTCGTGAACTGCTCCGACGTCTGGCCAACCAAGAGGACGGCGTCGACGTCACCGAGGTGATCGTGGCCACCGACCCCAACACCGAGGGCGAGGCCACCGCGACTTACCTCCTGCGCATGCTCAAAGACTTCCCCGGGCTGTCGGTGACTCGCCTGGCTTCGGGCCTGCCGATGGGTGGCGACCTGGAATTCGCCGACGAGCTCACCCTTGGCCGGGCGCTGTCGGGGCGGCGGGTCCTTGCCTGACACCAGCGCGCTGGTGGGAGACGGTGCACGCTCGATGGGCTCGCTCTCGCCTGAGCTCGATGCCCAACTCGACGAGCTGGCCGCGGAGATGGTGTCGGGGATCGTCGCCATCGACGGGCCGTCCGGATCGGGCAAGACGACCGTCGCCGACACCCTGGTGGACAAACTTCACGCCCGCGGTACCGGCGTTGTCCTCGTCCGCACCGACGATTTCGCCACCTGGGACGATCCTGTGGCGTGGTGGCCAGAGATGGAATCCGATGTGTTGCATGCCTTTGTCCGACGCCGCGACTACCGATATCGCCCACGTGAGTGGGTCGACGGCGAGCCGACGATCGGCAAGCGGGTCTGGTATCGCTGGGAGCCACTGCTGATCATCGAAGGGGTGTCGGCGGCGCGGCGTCGGATCGCCGACCGGTTGACGTACTCACTGTGGCTCGACGGCGGTACGCCCGAGGAGCGGCTCGACCGCGCTGTGGCACGAGACGGAGAATCGTCGAGGGCACACCTGGCGATGTGGCAGCAATTCGAGCGCGGCTGGTTTGCCGTCGACCGCACGCGTGAGCGGTGCCGGGTGTTGGATTGACCCGCGTACCGTGAGCTCATGGCCTACCGCAGCATCGCGACACTCGACGCGGCGCTGATCCAATGCCGTGTGTGCCCGCGACTTGTTGCCTGGCGTGAATTGGTCGCCCGTGAGAAGCGTGCAGCCTTCGCCGATCAAACCTATTGGGGTAGGCCGATTCCCGGATTCGGTCCGGCCGACGCCGCCATGCTCATCCTCGGGCTGGCACCCGCGGCGCACGGCGCCAACCGGACAGGCCGAATGTTCACCGGGGACCAGAGTGGCGACGTGCTCTACCGTGCTCTCTACGACGTAGGGCTCGCCAACAAGCCGACTGCGGTCTCCATCGACGACGGCTTGGAACTGACCGGTGTGCGGATCACCGCGCCCGTGCATTGCGCGCCTCCGCAGAACAAGCCGACGCCGGCCGAGCGAGATCAGTGCGCGCACTGGCTACACAACGAAATCGACCTTCTCGCACCGACTTTGCGGTCGGTGTTCGTGCTCGGCGCGTTCGGTTGGCAAGCGGCGCTGACCGGGTTCGCCGGTCTCGGGTGGGAGGTTGCGCGGCCAAGACCGAAGTTCGGTCACGGTGCGCAGACCGCAATTCGACGCGGCGACCGCGAACTCACGCTTTTCGCGAGTTATCACGTGAGCCAACACAATACGTTCACCGGACGCCTGACGCCCGCGATGCTGCGCGGGGTCCTGCGCGCCGCCGGCCGCCACGCGGGGTTACCTGTGGTCGACGACGCGGGCGCGTGACTGATCGAGCCGCTGAGGTGAACCTTCATATCGGAGCCGGCGATGGAGTGGATACGATCTGCCTGATAACGGTGTCCGCGTCGTAGCGGTGTGCAGCAGAACGGAAGTGACGGCGTCCATGAGCGAGAAGATGCGACGGCTCGCGGGGCGCGATCCCGACCCGACGTGCCGCTGCGGTCATCCCCGCACAGCGCATGAGCACTTCCGATCGGGCACCGACTGCGCCATCTGCGGGCCGGAGAAGTGCTCGCGTTTCCGGCGGGCGTGGTGGTCTCGACAGGCTCGACCAACGGAGTAAGCCGCTCGACCGGCGGGTGGTCTCGACACGCTCGACCGGCGGGTGGTCTCGACACGCTCGACCAGCGGGATGAGCGCTCGACCGGCGGGGTGAGCGCTCGGCTGGCGGGTCAGGCGCTCAGCCTCGACGCCCGGCGGCGAGCCGTTCGCTGCGCAGCCGGTCCACTTCGGAAAGCTCCAGCGGCGCGAGCGAGTCGACGCCCATCGCGCGCGCCAGGAGCAGGTCGGCGAGCTGCGGGTTTCTAGCCAGCGCCGGACCGTGCATGTACGTCCCGAGTACTGAGCCCTGCACGACACCCTCGGTCCCGTCACCGACACCATTGCCGACACCGTGGCGGACCTTCGCGAGCGGCGCGGCGTCGGACCCCAGCGTTGTGCCCCCGCGGTGGTTCTCGAATCCGGTGAGCTGATCGGTCAGTCCTGGCATCACCGGGTCGGTGACCACCTCGCCGATACTGCGTGTGGCCTGCGGGGATGTGGTGAGGTCGAAGAGTGAGATGCCGTCGACGCGTTCGCCTGCCGATGTCTCGTACCAGTGGCCGAGCACCTGGATTGCGGCGCAGATGGCGAGCACGGGACGTCCGGCGGCCGCGGCCCGCTGCAGACCCGGGTACCGAGTGAGATGCCGCGTCGCGAGCCGCTGCGCGTAGTCTTCAGCGCCGCCGAGGGTGTAGACGTCGAGCGAGTCGGGCACCTCGTCGTCGAGGGTGATCTGCACGATCTCGGCGTCGATGCCGCGCATACGTGCTCGCTGCCGGAGGATCAGCGCGTTGCCGCCGTCACCGTAGGTTCCCATGACGTCGGGCAGAACAAGGCCGATGCGCAGCGTCGAAGTACTCATCACTGTCCCTTCCGTGCGCGCTCGGCGCGTTCGATTGCGACGCCGAGATCGCGGAACGCGGTGTAGTTGGCCAGCACCTCGACGCGTCCGGGCGGGCACGAGGCGATGGCTTTCATGGTGTCGGGGATGGTGGTGTGCTCGGCGCCGGCGTAGAGCAGTCGGACCGACAGGTCGGCGGCGCGTTCGCCAGCCGCGACCACCTGCATCGTCTCGAAGGCCTCGAACCGCACGTCCCACAGCCAGGAGAGGTCCTCGCCGTCGGGGACCTGACCGTTGACGGCGATGACCAGGCCGTCGGCGTCCTGATCGATCATCGAAAGCGCTTCCTGCCACCCCGCGGGGTTCTTTGCGAGCAGCGTGCGCACGGAATGGTTGCCCACCTGGTGGATGCCGTAGCGTCCGGCCACCTCACCGACGGTGCTGACGGCGGCAACGGCCTTCGCGGGATCGGCACCCATCGCGACGGCAGCGGCAACGGCCTGCGCGGCGTTGCCACGGTTGGCGCGACCGGGCACGCTCAACGTCATGGGGGCCTCGAATCCGTCAGGGCCATAGATCTTTTCGTCGTCGACCCACCACTGGGGTGTCGGACGACGGAACGTCGGATCGCCCGTCGAGTACCAGTCGACGCCGCTCTGGATCGACGGGTCGGTGGGGTCGCCCGAGGTGCGCGCGATCGGCTCGCCGGTGCGCGGGCAGCTCACCGAGTCGCCGACCCAGCTCGCGCCCGCAGCAACCCAGACGACCTTCGGAGCGTCGAACGCGGCCGAGGTGATCAGGACGTCGTCGCAATTGGCGATCACCGTCGTATCGGGGTGTCGCGCGAGGCCCTCGCGGAGCCGTCGTTCGATCATGTTGATCTCTCCGACGCGGTCGAGCTGGTCGCGTGAGAGGTTGAGCATCACCACGACTTCGGGGTCGACGGCGTCGCTCACATGAGGAACGTGCAACTCGTCGACCTCGAGTGCCGCGACCGGCGCCGACCGCTGCAAGCTGAGCGTCGCGATGATGCCCGCGTCCATGTTGGCGCCGTCGGCCTGGGTGGCGACCTCGCCGAGTTCGGCCAGGGCCGCGGCGGTCATGCGCGTGGTCGTCGACTTTCCGTTCGTCCCGGTGATCAGCGCGGTCCGTTTTCCGGCGGCGAGACGGCCCATGATGTTCGGGTCGATCTTCTCGGCGACCAGGCCGCCGATCATCGATCCCTTGCCGCGCCCCGCGGTGCGCGACGCCCAGCGGGCAGCCGACGCAGCTCCGAGGGCTAGCGACGTACGAACGGGGACACGGGTGGTCGAGCCACCCGGAGCGGGGACGCGGTCGGGCATGGGGAGAGTCTGTCACAGCGCCCCACGGCCTGCCGTCGGGGCGCAGCGCGCGGCCGGGGTCGCGCTGTGCCCTCGCTGGTCGAGCTGCGCCCCGCTGGTCGAGCCGCCCTCGCTGGTCGAGCTTGTCGAGACCACGCCCCTGCGCGGGGTAGTCTCGCGGCCGTGAGCCGCGCCACCAACCCCACGCTGTCCCCGCCGCTACGACCCGTCCGTTCGCTGTTGCGAGTCATCGGCCACGTGCCACCGCAGGTGTTCGGTGCGGTGTCGCGGTGGTGTCCGGTCAACGCAGACGGCGACCACGTCAGCGTCGAGATGCTGGCCGCCGCGGCTGCAACAGCAGTCCTCCCGAACGCCGACATGGGCGGGCCGACGATCGGCAAGGCCCGCAGCGGACTGGCGCGGATCACCGCGCTCACCGCAGAGAAGCTCCCGGTGCTGGCCGTCGAGGAGGACCTCGAGTTCGACGGCCCGGCAGGCCCGATTCCGGTGACGCGCTATCGCGCGGGCGTCGAGAGCCGCGGGTTGATCCTGTTCTTCCACGGCGGCGGGTTCACCACGGGCAGTCGCAGGAGTCACGACCCGCTGGCGCGCAGGCTGGCCGTCGACACCGGCGCCGACGTCGTCTCCGTCGAGTATCGGCTCGCGCCGGAGAACCCCTTCCCCGCAGCGGTCGACGACGCTCTCGCCGCCTGGCGTGGTGTGGTCGACGCCGCCCCGGGCTGGGGTATCCCGAGCGACCGGATCGTCGTGGCAGGCGACAGTGCTGGCGGCAATCTCGCAGCGGTCGTCGCGCAGGAGGTCCGCGGTGAGCCGATCACTCCGATGCTGCAGCTCTTGATTTATCCCAAGACTGATTCCGTCATCGAATACGGTTCGGCCCGCGAGTTCGCGAAGGGCTACTTCTTGACCGGCGAACGCATCGCTGATTTCACAGACGCTTACGTGCCCGATCCTGCCCAGCGATCCGATCCGCGCGTCTCTCCGCTACTCGCACAAGACCTTTCAGGCCTACCTCCCGCACACGTCGTGGTCGCCGGCTTCGATCCCCTGCGTGACGAAGGGATCGCATACGCCGATGCCCTCGGTGCCGCTGGAGTGCCTGTCACGTTGCAGCGAGAGGGGCCGCTGATCCACGGTTTCGCCAGCATCGCGGCATTCAGTTCCGTTGCGGATCAAGCTATCTCGCGGTTCACCGACGTGGTGTCCGACGCCCTGCGCTGATCGGCGTCGCGCATCAGTAGAGTGGTCGACGGTTCGGGGCTTGATCAGACCTTTCTACACATGGGGGAGTGGCATGACGATGCCGAAAAGTGGACGCTCGATCATCAGGGCGATGATGGTCCCGGCGATGGCCATGGTGGTTGTCGGGCTTGCTGGATGTGGCGGTGGCGACAGCGATTCGGCGCAGCCGACGTCGACTTCCTCGACACCTGACGCCGCGAAAGCGCTACCGCAGCAAGGTGATCAGTTCTATCTGCAAGGGCTCAAACAACTCAACATCCACTTTCCCGACGACGCGGCCGCGGTGACGGCGGGCAAGCAGGTGTGCGCGAATCTCAAGGCGGGCGACGGACTTCTCGACGCCATCCACAAGGTGGGGAACGGACTCAACGAGGCCGAGTCCGGTCAGGTCCTCGGCCTCGCGGCGCAGAGCTACTGCCCCGAAGAGCTCGGAAAGCTCAGCGGCACCCAGCCGTAGAGTCGCTCAGAAGCGTTCGTCGGCTGGGGGGATCGATTCCTGTGCCGCTGGTTCGTAATGGCTTTGCGGCGCAGCAGGATACGGCTGCGGCGGGGTGTCGGACTGCCCGGTCGGATACCCCTGTACTCCCGTCGGAGTGCCCTGGTACCCCGGCGGCGGCCCCTGATACCCGACCGGAGGCGCTTCGTGCCCCGCAGAAGGTGCCTGGTACTCGGGCGGCGGACCTTGGTATCCGGCCGGCGGCCCCTGGTAGCCGGGCGTAGGTGCTTGGTACTCGGGCGATGGCCCCTGGAACCCAGATTGGGGTCCCTGGAACCCGGGTTGAGGTCCTTGGTACCCGGGTGGCGGACCCTGGAATCCGGGCGGAGGTCCTTGGAACCCGGGCGGAGGTCCTTGGAACCCGGGCGGCGGGCCCTGGTATCCGGGCGGAGGTCCTTGGAACCCGGGTGCGCCGAGCGGCCCTTGGAATCCCTGGATGCCGGCACCAGCGTCGGGCATTCCCGGATTGAATGAATCCGACACTGTCGCAGCAAGTTCCAGGAATGCATTGCGGGTGTCGCGGTTCATGTGATCGAGGTCGATCTGCGCACCGGTCGCGAGATGGTCATCGAACGGGATGATCTGCACCGCTCGTGTCCGACCGAGGAAATGCTGGGTCAGCATGTCCAGATCGATCGGCGCACCTCCCGGCTTCGACGCTGAGATCACCACGACGGCCTGTTGTACCAGTCGCTGATAGCCGTGAGCGTTGAGCCAATCCAGTGTGGCTGCGGCACTTTCGGCGCCGTCGACGGCCGGTGACGTGACGAGGACGATAGCGGTTGCCGAACTCAGGACGCCCTCCATCGCCGAATGCAAGAGACCGGTACCGCAGTCGGTCATGATGATGTTGTAGTAGTTCTCCAGGATTCCGATGACGTCGAGGTAGTCGTCGGCGCTGAAGGATTCCGATATCGCCGGATCGCGTTCGGATGCAAGCACTTCCAGATGACTCGCGGATTGGGACGTGTGGCGCCGAACGTCGGCGTACCGCGTGACGTTCGGGTCGTTCAGCAGGGAGCGCACCGTCGAACCGGTTTGCTGAGGGACACGTCGGCCGAGTGTTCCGAAGTCTGGGTTTGCATCGACCGCGATCACCCGGTCACCGCGCAGCGATGCGAACGCGGAGCCGAGTCCGATTGTCGTCGTGGTCTTTCCGACGCCACCCTTGAGGGAGAGCACTGCCAGACGGAAATCGCCGGCGATCGGCCGACGGATGCGTGCGATCATCTCGTCGAGTTGTTGTTGCGACTTGCTCTCGCCCAGATTGATCAGACCGCCTGACACGGTGCGCAGTGCTCGCCGCCATCCGGCTCCGCGCGCCGAGAATGGTGTCGCCGGTTGCTGATTCGGATTCGCGGCACCGGGAGCTCCGGCGAACTGGGCACCTGGTTGCATTCCCGGCTGTTGCGGTCCCCCCTCGTAGGGGCCGCCGTAGTAATTGGGGTCGGGGAAGTTCGGCTCGGGGTAGTGAGGCCAGGGAGGTCCTGGTTGCTGCATAGGCGCAGGCGGGTAGGCCGCGCCGGGAACTGCCTGGTGGGGATCGGCCGGATAGCCAGCTGGCGGCTGCGGTGCGGGATGCTGATCGTTCGGGAGGTACTGAGCGACCGGGATCTCCGGTGTCTGCGGCGCCTCGCCCGACCTGCCCGTGTACCAGTTGACCTGCGCCACGGGCGGCGGGGTGAACTGTGCGTGCGAGGGTTGCGGCGGTTGGGGAGCGTCCGATGAGGGCTGGCCCGCACCGAACGACGTGTCGATCCGGCCCTCGTCGTCCTCGTGACCATCCACTTTCGGCCACGGTGACGGCTGCGAACCTTCGGCGTGCGACATCTCGTTGATCATCCCCTCGTGCGTCCCCAGGTGGGCCTATCGCGCCCAACCCTGCTGCTGGTTCGACCCCTGAATACTAGGGCGTCTAACAGTAGAGGTCGTGGCGGCGCCCTCCGACGACTCCGTGAACAGTAGAAATGGTCAATCGATGGCGACTCATCGACCGCGACGAGCGTTTCCGATGGGCGGCTTGGTGTTGTAACCCGTTTTCAGTCATTTTCGGCGGCGCTGCTGGCGCCGACCTGGGCTTTTGCGGTGGGTTCGATGCTCGGATGACTGAAATCGGGAGAGGGTGTGGTGCGGGCCCGCGAGCGTGGGGCGGCGAGTACTCCTGCTGCGCATCCGGCGATGACCAGCGCGGCTCCGCCGATCTCGACGTAAGTCGAGGTCGGGACGAGCTTTTCGGGTGGGGATCTTGGTGCCGTAACCCGTTTTCAGTCATTTTCGGCGGCGCTGCCGGCGCCGACCTGGGCTTTTGCGGTGGGTTCGATGCTCGGATGACTGAAAACGGGAGAGGGTGTGGTGCGGGCCCGCGATCGTGGCGCGGCGAGTACTCCTGCTGCGCATCCGGCGATCACCAGCGCGGCTCCGCCGATCTCGACATAGGTCGGTTGCTCGCCGAGGAAGAGCCAGGCAGCGGTAATCCCGACGACGGGAACCAAGAGCGACATCGGCGCGACTCGGCTGGCCGGATAGCGCTGCATCAGCGACGTCCACAGACCCGACCCTGCGATGGTTCCGAGCAGCACCACATACGCCAACCCGGCCAGCGCGATCAGGCCTGAGGTCGAGCCGAGCGTGGCCATGGCGTGAAAACCTGCCGACGGTCCGTCGACAGCGAGGCTCAGCAGGTACAGCGGGATCGGCGGCACCACCGACATCCACAGCGTCATCCGCAGTGCGTCACCGGAGTTCGGGGGCAAGGCGAGGCGGTTGCCGATGTTGCCGAATGCCCAGGACAGTCCCGCCAGAACGGTGAGCAGGATCGGAACGACGATGCCGATGCCGAGCGAACTGTGGCCCGCGCGGTCGACCCCGATCAGAACGATTCCGCCCACTGCGACTGCGATTCCGACGACTTGAGCCGGCACGAGTCGCTCCCGCAGGAACACGACTCCGAGCAGCACAGTGAACGGGGCCGACGTCTGTAGCACCAGCGACGCGAGGCCTGTCGGCATCCCGATGTTCATCGCGAGGAAGAGAAAGGCGAACTGTCCGACACCGAATCCGAACGCGTACAACAGAAACCACTTGATCTGCATCCGTGGGAAGCGCACGAACAACACCACCGGTACGGCCATGACCGCGAACCGCAGTGCGGCGAAGAAGAACGGAGGGAAGTGGTCGAGGCCCAGACGAATCGCGATGAAGTTCAAACCCCACAGCACGACGACGGTCAGTGCCAGCATGCGGTCGCGCGTTGTCATGTACTCATGGTCGGGGCTCCGGTAGTGAAGCACAATCGAAATAAAGTGCATAGAAGATGTAGGAATGCTTCACGAAAGCCATGTGGGCGGCGCCCAGACGGCCAGCGGCGCCAGACGAATTGCCTAGGGCACAGAGCAACCCCACCGACCCGATACCCCACCGACACGACAACGCCGACCGCACCGGAAGTCGGTGCCGTCGGCGTTGGGCTAGTGTCCTGAGTCATTAATTGTCATTCGGTTGATAGACTGGGGAATGGCAACCCGGGGTCCGCGAGCAGTGGATATTGTTCTGACCGATGACGAGCGCCGTGAGCTCGAAGGGTGGGCGCGTCGGCGAACGACGGCCTCGGGTTTGGCGATGCGATCACGAATCGTTCTCGCTGCCGCTGATGGCGGGTCGAATACTGAAGTGGCACAACGACTCGGCCTCAACCGAGGTACCGTGCGGCGCTGGCGAGGCCGGTTCGTCGAGCACCGCTGCGA